>JAMOOA010000184.1 GCA_027066255.1 Candidatus Altimarinota bacterium
AAAATTTCTTTCATATATCCCTATCACAGTTTTTATTACGCTTCTTGCAGCTTTAGTTCTCTCTCTGACTCTTGCAACAGCCTTGTTTTACAGAATTTCACAGAAAAAAAAGATTTTCCACAAAGATCAAAAATTTGAAGATACACTTTCACCTCACGAGTCTAAATTTTTGGAATCTGAAAGAAATGGGAAGATTCCACTTACAGAGGAGCACCTTACTCTTAGAGATAAATTCCTTGAGTTTCTCGGAGGGCACTACTATAATATGCTATATTCGTTTCTGCAGAGCAGGAGTACACGTCTTCTATCAATTTTTGTACCGTTCCTTCTCTTGATACTTTCATTCATATTTCTTTCTCCAAGAATAGGATTTACACTTTTTCCTGCATCAGATGAAGGAGTTATCCAAATTAGTATTCAAGGCCAAGATGGTGCAAATAAAGAAACACTCACAAAGTACATAGCTCCAATAGAAAAGAATCTTTCAGACTATGAAGAAATGAAAGTTTACTATGTCACACTTGCAGGAAATACTATTGATGTATACGTAGAACTTACTGAGGCAAAGGGGCGTCAAAAATCTTGACAAAGAAGTGTTTTTGAAATAGAAGATTCTATTCTTGGAAGTATGAGTTCGATGGAATCTGATGGCTTACTCGTGGAAGTCTCTGCACTTGAGAATGGCCCTCCAGCAGGAGCCCCTGTTGGTATTAAATTAAATGCTGTGAACTCAAAAGATATTGCACTTCTCAAGAAAGTAGCAGATGAATTTAAGGAATTTCTCAGAACCATTCCTGGTACTAAAAACGTTTCTACTTCGTCTGCAAATACTCCAGGACAGTTTGTATTTGAGTTTGATAGACAAAAACTTTCTTATGTAGGCCTTACTCCAGATGATATACTCCCTGAAGTACGTTTTTACATTGCAGGAATAGATTCGGGTTCTATAGGGTCAACCTATGAAGATAATGATATCGTCTTATCGCTTGCTGAGTTCGAGCAAGAGCTCAATCCAGAAGATATCATGAACCTCTCTATACATACTAAAATAGGAGATCTTCGTATTGGAGACTATGCAAGCTTTTCTTTTGAACCGGGACTGTCTTCTATCTCTCGTGAGGATGGAAAGATTACTATAGGAGCAAATTCTGACCTTAAAACAGGAATACTCCCAAGTGAGATACAGCCTCAACTCATAGAATTTGCGGAGAGCTACAATTATCCTGAGGGGATATCTTATAGTGCGTGAGGAGAAAATGAAGAGAATTCTGCGCTTATACAGTCAACGCTTCAATCATTTTTTATTGCTCTATTCCTCATATTTACGATACTTGTTTTTCAGTTTAATTCCTACTCTCAACCTATTATCATACTCTACTCAGTGGTACTAGCTCTTCTTTGAGTAAATATATGACTCTTTGTAACGGGAAACCCTTATAGTATGACATTTGGAATATGATTTATTGCCTTGACGGGAGTTGTGGTAAATGATGCTATTATTCTTGTAGACAGAATTAACAGGAATCTAGATCGACTCGTGAGAAACTCAGGAGACAAGATCCTTGAGCTCGAAGACTATGTCGAATCGCTGGTTGCTGCTGGACGTAGTAGACTTCAACCAATTATTGTTACAACGCTTACAACACTTTTTGGAGTATTACCACTGGCACTCCAAGACGCATTCTGGGCAGGACTAGGATTTACCATTATCTTCGGACTTTTTGCTGGTTCGTTTATGACTCTCTTTGTTATTCCTGCACTATACTATTCGATTTATCTCAAAAAGAAGATAAAAAGGTAATTCTCAACCAAACCTTCTTTTTTAAATAGTTGCAAATATACTCCATTTTCTTGACGAGATTGAAAATATATGAGATACTTGAAAAGTATAATACTAAACAGTATATCTCGTGGTCAGACAAGCAGTACAATCCTATAAAGAACTCCTCGATGAAAAGATAGAAAACTCTACCTTTGTCGTATTAGTTATCTGATGGCTTATTGTTCTTGTCTGACTCTTTGTTCCCAATGCTCACGCAGCCGAGTATATAAAATCAAGTACTTTAGAATACTCTCACAGCATCGAAACAAAAAATACTATCCTCATAAACGGGGAAGAGTATATCATCTACATTACAAAAAAATAAGAGACCCTATTGGGTCTCTTATTTTTAATAAAACTTCAGTTTCATATCCCTAAGTTTGACTCCTAATTTCAGAAGTCTCCTCTTATACACTTCTTGTATTTCAGAGGATATCTGAGAAAGTTCAGTGATGATGATAGGTTTCTTCGTTTTTATGCGAACTGAGTCTCAGGATATAGTGATAGAATCGAGATAATGAGTGACATCAATTCATTTCTTTTGTTTGTATACTTCAATAATACTCGTCCAAATAATAGATTGTATGACCTTTTCCTCACGTCATTTTCTACGGATAGCATCTCAAACTTTCATAATAATTATATCAGTATCACAAACTCCCCCTTCACTTTTCCAGGATTTTCTTCAAAGAATTGGGAAACTTCAACGAGTGTTCCTCTGTGAAATTGTTCAAATTTCTTGGTAAGCTCTCGAGCTACAACCACTGGATGATCCCCTCCGAAGTATTCTCAGAGTTGCTTGAGTGTTCTGACTATTCTGTGCACAGATTCATACATGACAATTGTTTCTGTTTTGTTCTGAGATATTTTTTTCAGAAGCGTCTGTCTTCATTTTTTTACAGGAAGAAACCCTAGATACAAGAAATGATGAGAGGGCATTCAACTTGCTGAAAGAGCCGTGATGACCGCACTGACTCAGGGGATAGGAACTACTTCTATATCGTTTAGAAGGGCTTCTTGTATCAGTGTATATCCTGGGTCAGAGATTCATGGAGTTCAGGCATCACTGATGAGTGCTATATCTGCACCTTCTTTGAGCTGAGAAATGATTTTTTCTGTCTTTGCTTTTCCAGAATGAGAGTGGTAAGAAATACATGGTTTGCGTATGTCATAGTGTTTGAGAAGTACTCAGCTCGTACGAGTGTCCTCGCAAGCGATTCCATCGACTTCAGAAAGTATTCTCACGGCACGATAGGTGATGTCCTCTAGATTTCAGATAGGAGTTGCGATGATATAGAGCATAGTGTGTAGTTATTTTTATTAGTATATATCTTTTTTTATAAATTACATATTATTTTTTTCTTGAGATATTTCATGTATACTTTGATAGTAGATTACTTCCTGATTCTTTTCTAGATGCGTATATATGTATTATTTTTTCTTCCTTTCTTTCTTACCTCGTGTTTCCAAAATGATATAGATACACCTCTAGAGATTGTTTCTTGAGGAGAAGAAATAAAAAAAGAAATAAGAGAGGAGATAGTTGTTCCGAAAATAAAAACAACAATACAGGAGGAAGCCTTAGTAGATGAATCAGAACAAATCATTCAAAAACCAAAGTGAGTAAAACTCCAAGGAACAGAAATATTTGTTTCTTCACAAGGAGATGATGATAATAATGATGGAACAACTCAGCAGCAAGCATATAGGACAATACAAAAAGCTCTGGATAGAGTAGAGCCAGGACAGATTGTTTATATTCAGGCAGGGAAGTATTCACCACAAAGCCTTTCGTTTCCTCAATCAGGACTACCAGGCAAACCTATCATACTCGAATGATACAGTAAAATTCCTGGGGATACTCCAATAATACAAGGGTTTGATTACAAAAGCTCTTTAGATCCTGAGTTTTCACCTCTTCTTGATGGTGGGAATAGAGCTATAGGAAAATGATTTATACTCAAGTGAAGAGAGTATATCTCTCTCAAAAATCTCCAAATATCGAACTACTCTATCTGAATAGATATTTCAAAAACCAATCATGTATACCTTGAAAATATTATCCTTACAGAGTTATGAAATATACAAGCGAAGTATAATGGAAAAGGTATATCGATGCGTTGAGAAAACTCAAAAAATACTCTGAAGAGAATTACAGTAGTAAACGCAGCTGCAGAATGAATATTTATTTCATGAAACAATCATATACTAGATAATATCCACGTATATGCAGATGACAGCTCAACGGCAACGAAAAGTGCAACAGATTATTATATTGTTTTAACAGGAGTTCATAACTCTGTTGTGAAGAATAGCTATATAGAAAGAGTAGGAGAACTTGCTCATAGGGGACATGGATTCTCTCTCAAATGAAATAATACCGGAAACACTATAAAGGATAATATTGCAGTAAACATGGACAATGGAGGTTTTGTAGTAAGGCATAGAGGAACTCAGGGTAATACCTTTATAGGAAACGAAATTCGCGGATGAGCTATAGGGCTACTAGTAAGAGATGGTGCGAGTAATAACGTTTTTCAGGATATCAGTATCCTCAAAACAATGGACGCAATAGTCTTCCTAGACTCTACCGAAGATGAATGAAAACAATGATGAGGGAGTGATAATACTTTTGAGAACATAACTATTAAAGGGACTGAAAGATATATCTTTTCTTTTAATGGAAACACATATAGAGATACGGTATCTGCTAGAAACCACTTTTCTTACTTCCAGATAGAATGAGGAAAATATCTCATCGAATGAGGACATGTTGCGCAAGACAATATTCTTGAGAACAGTAGTATATCATGAGTATCAAAATACATACAGCTTAAAAATAGAATCAAAGAAGGGAATATTGATTTTATTTTGAAAGATGTTGATATCCTAGATTCAGGATTTTAGAAACGCACTATAGAAAGTCTCAGTTGCTATCAAGCTTGATGACAAAGACATCTTCAGCTCACAGACTATTCACTGTTTCTGCACCATATGTGAAACTTCCATTGAAGTATCACGTAGTATAGCTATTTCCAATGAGATCAATAGAAATTCAAAGACCTCTATCATTTCAAGCGCCTCAGACTCCTTTTGCCCAGAGGATATTTCCACTATCGTCGATTTTGGTAATGAAAACATCAAAGTTTCCATTGCTTGAAAGTACTGTTGCTCCATGTTGAGATGCAGCACCTCAGAAATATCAAGTGATATATATGTTATCATTCACATCTATGTCTATACCATTTCCAACATCACTTGATCATCCTCCAACTTTTGTTGCCCATGTTATTGAACCGGAGCTATCAATTTTCGTGATAAATGTATCAGTACTTCCTGAACTTACGAGAGTAGTTGCTCCATGAGTAGAAGTTCCAGAAAAGAATCATGTAACGATGTAATCACCACTCGTGTCATGTGCTATATAGTTTCCTTCATCAACAGAGGCTCATCACATAGCTGTAGACCATCATATACTCCCAGAGCCATCTAAGATTGTTAAAAATGCCTCACTATTTCCGTTACTAATAAGGGAATTGACTCAAAAATCAGCAGTTCATCGAAAGTATCCAGTAACTAAGATACGCCCATCATCGTCAAGATGTATTCACTTTCATCTATCAGCAGAAGTTCCTCCCATTTTTGTTGCCCAAAGGATATTTCCAGAGTTATCAAGTTTAATAACAAAGATATCATCATTACCAGCACTTACTAGTGTGATAGATCAAAATACAGCAGTACCGGAAAAGTATCATGTAACATAGGTACTTCCT
>JAMOOA010000185.1 GCA_027066255.1 Candidatus Altimarinota bacterium
TACGGGAGAATGAATCACGAGTTATGATGCCGAAGCTTGTGGAGGGAAGTGAGCATATAGAGCAAGTAGGGTAGATGCACTCAAGTTCGATGCAAATGATTCTATCAATATAGATGGAGAAAACTCAGGATTAGAATACTCATGGAAAATAGGGAACTCGAAGTTTGCTACAACCTCTACTGTAAATCACAAATTTGATGAAATCGGATGTTTCCCTGTAAAAGTAACAGTAAAAAGTAAGAAAAATGGAAAAACATCAACCAGAAAAATAAATGTAGATATAGTAAACGAAACTCCAATAGTTTCGGCTCTCGATATAAGTATTCAAAACCCAGAAGCTGATCCTCTTGTTGTTGATGTGATAGCCCTTGGAGCAAAAGATCCAGATGGAGTGATTCAATCATATCTTTGGTATTATTATACTGATACTGATTCTGAACCTCAGGATTTCCGTTCATCATCAAAACCAGGAACGACTTTTGTCCTTCCAAAGATTGCGGGGCAATATTACTTTGTGGTTGTCCTCAAAGACAACAATGAAGCAAGAGTAACTTCAGAAGAAGTAACAGGATCGAAGTTCTTTACGACTATCACAGGGGACAATATCAATACTCCACTATTAAATCTCAGTATCGATGATAGTTCAGTGTCTATAGGGGAAGAGGTATCGTTCTCTGTGCAGGTAAAAGATATACTCGGGAGAGATATATCAAAGAAAGCAAAGTTTAGCTGGGACTTCGATGGAGATGGATTTTACGATACACAAACAAGTTCAAAACAAACAACCTATAAATACAAAAAATCAGGAACTTTTTACGCAAAAGTAAAAGTAAAACATAAAGGGATTAGTAGTACCAAAACTATTACCGTAAATGTCTCTAATAAAATCGTTCCAAATTTTGAGTATATTTCGATAGGAAATACATATATATTCTTTGATACGAGTAACGGAGAACTTGATACAAGAGACTGGGATCTGGGAGATGGAACAAAGATCTCTGGAAAGACTTTTACTCACAAATACGATGACAAAAAACCATCTCACTCAGTTATTCTCAAAGTATCAGAAGGTGATAGAAACAAAGAAGTGACGAAGAAAGTAGTAAAAAATGTAAAAAATGTTCTGAGTGCCCGTGGAAAGGGGCTCAATCTCTTTACTACACCATCTCTTGATACAGAAGGAAATGTAACTCTTGAAAATGAGTATCAAAAGTTTTATGTATATATGGGAGAGAGTAGAGGGGATATAGCTGGATATGCTATCGACTACGATCTTGATCTAGATAGTGACCTCAATGGATGAAAAGATGATGATACTGATAATAAAGGAACAGGAAGTTATACATCATGAGATGTTGTAGAAGTTCCACTGAACCAAATAAGAGAACAAACAGTGAGAGTTTATCTTCTCGATGTAGATGGAAAAGTTCTTGAATCAAAGGAAATCAAGATAACAAAGGAGCATATAGAGGAGAGATCTATAGACTTTTGAGAAATAGAGTTTCTCAATGTTACCTCTTCAGAAAAAGAAAAAATAGGAAAACTCAAAGAACTTCTCTCAGATTTACCACAAAGCCAAAAACTGAGCTCGATGAACTACGTTCAAAGGATGCAGGAAAGTTGGTCTGATCAAACAGAAAAAACGAGAATCATCATAGAATTTGAGACATACTTGTATGATCAGGATGTCGCAAATGTAGAAGATATTGTTACTATTCTTGAAGGGCTTCTGGTAGAATGACAGGAAGATACAAGCGAAAAGAATGTAGCTTTTCATGCACTTAAGAACCTCATTCCAGAAACGATAGAGTGCCCAGTTGAGTGAGACTTTGCTAACTGTTCTGAGATGCTGACTTCTCAACTTGAAGCTATAAGAGAGAGTAAAGATATCGAGCAAAACAAAACACTGGGAAGTGGAATACTCTCTTCTATCCAGAACACAGAAACAATGACTAATCAACAGAAGATAGACTTTAAAGCTATTTTGTCATCACTAGTGTATGGAGGAGTTTCAAATATACCGGAACAAGAAGTGAATGATGTTATTGAGCAAGAAACATCAGGAGAAACAGGATGATTTATGTCTCTTCTTCTCAAAATCTTCTATGGGCTTGGAATATTTATTCTGGTAATGATAGGACTTGTACTCCTATACTTCATTTACTTTAAACTCGTAAATAAAGACAAAGAAAGAGGATTTCAAGATTTTATCATAGACAAGACTTCTATGAAAAAGGAAAAAGAAACAGAGTCTTTAGATGTGGTTTCAGATAATGGTCTTGACGTACTTTCTGATGAACTAAAAATAGAAGAAAAACCGTCATCAGATATACTTTCCTCTGATACTTCAAGCAATGATGTGATACCTGATCCACTCGCTGAATCTTCATCAGAAATAATACCTTCTCGAGACACTACAACAGATGTAGTAAAAAAAGATGAAGATAGTAAGTCAGTAGATGAAGAGCAAGTACCGGACTGGCTTGCTGGAAATTTCTCTGATGATTCAAAGAGTACTCCAGAGAACGTAGCGCTCGATGAAGTAGAAGATAAAAAACAACCATTTCAACCCTCTCCCTCTAAAGAAGAAATTGTAAATGAAGAAGAAGGGACTCAAGAGATAGATATAGAGGAAGAAACAAAAATCGAAGAAGAACAAATTCCAGACTGGTTGAAAGGAGATATCGAAACAGCGAAAGAAAATGATGATATAACTCTTACTTCTCAAGAAGATAAAGACTCTACACAGAGTGAAGGTAAAAAACCACCTATTACCCCTATTGTCGAAGATGAGACAAAAATAGAGGATGTATCTACAGATACTGAACAGGTTCCAGATTGGTTAAAAGATGATCTGAGTGAATGAGAAAAAAATAAATCATCTCAAGAGACAAAGGGAGTTCATAGTCCAAAAGAAGGTGATAGCATAATAGAGGAAGATGTTTCATCTTCAGAAGTAACACCTACGAAGAAAGAAGAGATAAAGGGAACTCCAAAAGATACTCTTCCAAAAGAAAAAATAGAAGATGCAAGTATCCCTGATTGGCTCTCTGGAAGTTTTGGGGATGATGAAGAATCGGTAGATGAAGGAGAGGATGTAAAAGAAAAACCTTCACAAGCAAAAGTTGTTGAAAAGCCAGCAAAGAAACAAGTTGCTAAGACTTCAAATAAAAAGAAGGCACCAATGAAAAAGGCGCCAGCAAAGAAAAAACCAGTAACCTCTACAAGTAAAGATACTTCCCAAAAGAAGAAGACCTCAGCTGATAAGCCAGCAAAGAAAGTAGTTTCCAAGGCTTCAAGCAAAGAAAAGACATCAGTAAAAAAGAAGAACACAAAGAAAAACAACTCTGAATTATGGGATGATGGAATGAAAGTTCCAGACTGGCTCAAGACCGGAGATGAATAATCATATTTAATCAAAAAAGAATCCTCGAAATTTGAGGGTTCTTTTTTGATTCTTTTTTGATTAAAATACGTTCTGCTTTATACTACGTTTAATATAATTTTAATCCTCTTTGCTTAGGAATTTCGACTCATGACTGACAAACAAACAAAAAGCTTCCTGAGTGAAGCGCTAGATTTCCTCAAAGATCTTACCATCATCATTGTTATCGTTCTTGTGATACGTACTTTCTTTATTATGCCGTTCCAGATAAACGGTCAATCGATGTACGATTCGTATTATAATGGAGAGTTTATTATCGTAGACAGATTTTCTTATCAAGACTTTCCGATTATCGGTCAGTCTCGCTCTCCAAAGAGAGGAGACGTAGCAGTATTTAAACCAGGAGTGAGTGAAGAAAAAAAGTACTTTATTAAGAGGATTATTGGTCTTCCAGGAGAAACTATAAAAATAGAAGGAGGGAACGTCTATATCAAGAAAATAGGAGAACAAGAATTTACAGAACTTGAGGAATCATACCTGAGTGAAAAAAATGCAGGGAATACTTTTGTGAAGAGAACAACATCAGAACATATATATGAGATACCAGCAGGGAAATACTTCGTTATGGGTGATAATAGACAGGCTTCTACCGATAGTAGAAGTTGTTTCTCTACGTGCTCTATACGTACTAACTATATAGAGCTCTCACAGATGACAGGAAGAATTCTTATGGATTTAGGATATTTTAGTTTTGCCAACCTTGGATTCACTCATCCAGATATCACCAAGGATGGAAAATGAATTAGTACAAAACCTCGTTATTTCAGTTCACCAGGAACACATACTTATTAGTTTTTATGGATAGTTTTTTCCTCATAGATAAACCAGCAGGAATCACCAGTTTTTGAGTGCTTTCGGAATTGAGAAAGAAATTAGGGATCAAGAAGATAGGTCACACGGGAACACTTGACCCACTTGCTACAGGGTGTTTATTAGTGGCAACAGGGAACTATACCAAGCTGATTCCGTATTTCGAAAAGGATACAAAAGAATACGAGTGTACGATACTTCTTGATGGAGTTTCAGATTCCTACGATATAGATACTCCTGTGACTCATATATCTGACTCTCAAAAAAAGAGTTTTTCAAAGAGTATCTCAAGAGAAAATATCCAGAAGATACTTGAGAAACACTTTACTGGAGAAATAGAACAGATTCCACCTGCGTACTCAGCACTCAAAATAGGAGGAAAGAAGGCAGTGGATCTCGTACGTGCGTGAAGAGAGGTTATAATGAAGCCTCGAAGAACAACGATTCATGAAATAGAGATACTGGATTATTCTTATCCTCGCCTCACTTTGAGATGCCTCGTAAGCGTTGGGACATACATACGCTCTATCGCTAAAGACCTTTGAGATATTCTGGAGACAGGAGGGTATATAGAAACTCTCAGAAGAACGAAAATAGGAAAAATTTGTCTTAAGGAAGCTATAACACTAGAAAAATTTTCATCCACCTCAAGGCTTGATGAAGGATATCTCTTTGGTAAAGAGAGATTCTGTGTTGTCGAAGACTTAGAAATACTCTCTCGACTCTCTAATGGTCAAAGAATTAAGTGAGATTTTCCTTTTCCAGAGTGAAAAGATATATTTATTATGGGAAGTGACATGATACAATATATAGTAAGATACCAGGATGGAGTACTTTCTTCTGTTAGGAAGATATTTTAGTTCTCAAAAAGATTTGCCAACAGTCATTTTTTTTATACAATACACAAGCTCAAAGTTGTGAGGCATTAGCTCAGTTGGTAGAGCAGATCCCTTTTAAGGATAAGGTCCTGGGTTCGAGCCCCGGATGCCTCACCATTGATGAATAACTGAAATTTCTCTTTGAGAAATTTCATAAAAATAAAACCTCATGAGTCTTGATAATCTCAAAATTCATGAGTAGAAAAAACTCAACTTAGTAATTACTAAGTTGAGTTTTTTCTTGGTTATGTATATCTTATAACTTTTTTTTGTCCTTATAAGTTGCGAAGCTTTATTGAAATCTAGATTTTACTTCTTTACGTAATAATCATAACCTATAGTACTTGCTATATATTGATATAAAGCTATTTTCTTAGTATTTGGTTTAGCTTTTTTATATTCAATATTAATAGC
>JAMOOA010000186.1 GCA_027066255.1 Candidatus Altimarinota bacterium
GGATCTCTATTATTATGGCTGTATTTTATATGATATATAGAGGTGTTAGATCAACGTTTGGAATAGTTAGCGCTCTGGATAAGGGTGACTTTACAAAGGAGAATTTTCAAAATTCTCTGAATCTCACAATAGGGAACTGGAGAAGGGTTTTTTGAAATTTTATGGGAGTTACTATTATAGGGAGTCTTGTTATGGGAATGATAGGTGGAATCTGAGATTCTATTGCATTTTTTGGAAATGATTGGAGCTCATTCTCTAGTCTAGAATGAAACGATAAAGCACAAATTCAAGAGATAGTTTCAGGTTTCGGAGACTTTAATGTCTTTTCTTTTATTAATAGTATCATTAAAGTATTTCTTAATACGGTACTCTGAATATTTGTAGCTGTATTTACCTACATATTTTTCAAAAGACTTGAAGGTGAGTATAAATGAAAAGAAAAGACAGTAGAGACAAAAGAAAGGAAGAAAGTTCTCACAGAGGCACAACAAGAGTTATAAAGTATATAAAATAAAAAAGAATCATTTTTCTAAATGATTCTTTTTTATTTTATTGAAAAGTGTCTTCTTCTTTCAGGGAAGATTCTTCTTTCTGAATGGAGAGTATTTTTTCTACTAACACCTGTTCTATGACGGTATATATTTCTATTTTTTTTTCTATAGAAGCTGTTACTTTGAATCTTATCTCGAGCTCTTGCTTTTTAGTTTTTGCTTTTGCAAGTATCTTTTCAAACAATATAACCTTTTCTTCGAAAGTAAAATTTTTATATTTTTCCTTTGCCTCTAATGATACTATCTTTTCTGAAAGCTTTTGCTTGATAAGGTTATAGAGTCTTTCATCAAGAGTTTTTTTATTTTCTTCTATCTTTCCTTTTATACTATCTACTTTTTCTTTGAAGATAATACTTTTTTTATAGAGTTTTTCTTTTACTTCCTTGTTCTTTTCATTGAGCTCTATATCTCCTTTTATATACTCTAAAAATGAATCTATTTTTTCATGTGCTACATAGATTGATACATCGTTATAGAATGTTTTTTTTAGTTCTATGAGTTTTTGTTTGAGTTCTTGAGTGTTGTTTAGTTCTTTTACTTTCTCAATAAGTTTGAGATCAAGTTCCTTTCTCTTAGAATTATATATGTAGATGATGTCCTGGAGAGATTGTTTTTCTTCTGTAGATAAGTCTTCTTTTACGAAAGCCATAACTCCTCAGATGTATTGCTGCTTGAATGAAGACCATTTCTCATCAAGATTTTCCCTTGTTTCTTTGAGCTCTTTGATGTTGGAATCAAGTTGTTTTAGTGTTTCCCCGCTCGCACCAAAAACAGCATTTCTTCACAAAGAGAAAAATGCTATAGACAAGAGAAGTAGAGTGATAAAAAATTTATTCATTCGCTTTATAAAAAAATTAAAGAGTCTTGAGGTAAAGTAGTTTTTATAAGGCTTAACCAATTTAAAAAAGACTCTTTAATTGATATGATTATATCAATATTTTTTCTATTACTAGTCTCTAATGTGAAAATTGTGTGAAGAGGGAGTTGTGGAAAAGAGAAGAGTGTTTAAAAGTATACTCTAAAAGAGAATCCTTTTTCTTTTTCTGACTGTATTTTTGTTTTCCAACCATGAGAAGAGGCTATCTTCTCAACAATACTAAGACCAACCCCAATACCTCTTTTGTCTATTTTTCCAGTCTTTTCTTGTTTACCTTGGTAGAATTTTTCAGTAAGAAATTGCACTTTCTCTTTCTCTATTCATTTTCCATTATCAGAAAAATCTATGAAGCTTTTTGATATTTTGATAGTCAAGGTTGTTTTACTTCCTGCATATTTGAGAAAGTTCCCTATGAGATTGTGAATCAACTGCTTAAATAGACTGACATCAATATCTAAAAAGAGGTTTCCATTTCAAACAAGCTGAATAGTCTGTTTATTCTCTTGGAGACGTGTTGTATGAGTGAGTATAATTTCTTCTATAACTTCAGGAATATCTTGTACAGTCGTATTTAAAACGAGTTTCTTGTTTTCAAATTCCTCATACTGCATGATGGTATTTACCAATTCTATGAGTCGAGACATTTCTGTAGTAATTGAATCAAGGTTCTTCTGGTTCATTTCTATAACTCCATCAGAGATTCATTCAAGATAACACTGGATAGAAGTGATAGGTGTCTTGAGCTCATGACTGATATCTGCAAGGAGACGATTGCGTATACCTTCTTGAACGTTGAGCTTCTTGTTAAGACTGTTTATAGAGTCTATAAGGAGTCCTATTTCGTCATTTTTTTCATACTGTATGATATTATTCTTATCTCCAGGTTTCATTTGCTTTATATGAGTTGTTGCTTTCTTTATAGGAAGAATAATTTTCTTTGTAAATATAAAGAGAAGAAAGCCTGTAAAGAGTATTAATAGCAGGTTTGCAACCAATATAGCTCGAAAAAGTTTTTTAAGAAAACTATATTCAGCAGAAGTCTCGTCCTTGAGAAAATCTAGGAGTTTCTTGAAATTATTTACAGGAATAATTTCTTCTATATATTTTGCTGTCACTCCACTTTGAATAAGGTAATTTACAACAATGTTTACATTTTTCTCTTCAGTCAGTGGTATGTTTCCGTCATTGTCTTCCAAGAGCTCGAAAAACTGTATTTCAGAATCATTGAAGATGCTATCTATATCTTCAATAGTCTGTTTTTCTATGATATCATTTATATACTTAATGCTTACCTCACTTCTTGATTGATTTTTTTCGGTGAGGTATTCTTTGAGGTAAGAGCTATAAGAAAAATAAAACACCAAAACATTAGCAATAGCCATAAAAAGGACACTTGCCATAAACACTATAATAAATTTACGAGAGAGAGACATAGTAATGTTTATTTATTGAGTCTGTATCATTTTCCACGAACAGTGATGATAGCTCCTTTATCTCCTATTTTTCTTCTGAGATTTTTAATGTGTGTATCGATAGTTCGGTCGTAGATATACTGGTCGTATCCTATAACCTCTTTCATAAGAGCTTCTCTTGGGACGAGTTTCCCATCTTCTGAAAATATTCTTAAAAGTATATCAAACTCATTTTTAGTAAGAGAGACTTCTTTTTTTTCGACAAATACAAGACTTTTTTCTATATCTATTTCTATATTATTATATCTAATAATACTGGTGTTTTTTTCCTCTTCGTGAGTTTTATACCTTCTCATAATAGATTGTATCCTTGCAAGAAGTTCTCTTGGAGAAAAAGGCTTTGCTATATAATCATCGGCTCACACATCAAAACCAGCTATCTTGTCTCCCTCACCTGTTTGGGCTGTGAGCATAATAATAGGAACGGTTGATTCTTTACGTATCTCACTACACACCTCTATCCCTGTCTTCTCTGGGAGATTTATATCAAGTATAACTAAATCAGGTGCTTCTGTGAGCACTTTTTCGCTTGCTCACTCCCCAGAGTTATGGATATCTACCTTGAAATCAGAATTCTCTAGATAGAGCCTCAATGATTCGAGTATTCCAATGTCATCCTCTATGATGAGTATTTTTTTCATACAAAAAAATTATATCTATTATTATCTTTATAGTAGATATAATTTTAGGAATATCAAGAGAGTTTTATTGAGAAAGAAGTTTCTTGAATAGGTCTACACTACTTAGCTTCTCCCAACTAACATCATCTCTCCCGAAATGTCCATATGTTGAGAAAGATCAAAATTGTCTTCTACCGTTTTAATAATAGATGAAAGTTCTACTTTCTCTGTTCCGAAACAATCCACGTATACACTTACAGGTTGTACTACACCTATAGCATAACCAAGTTGTATCTCGCACCTATTACATACTCCAGAAGCTACTATATTTTTAGCAAGGTAACGAGCTATATAAGCTCCACTTCTATCTACTTTTGACGGATCTTTTCCTGAGAATGCTCCACCACCATGTCTTCCAACACCACCGTATGTATCGATAATGATTTTACGACCTGTGAGTCCACAGTCTCCTTTAGGACCACCTATCTCGAACTTTCCTGTTGGGTTGATATGGTAGATAGTATTTTCATCTACGAGATCTCAGAGTTCAGACTCTATAACTTCTTTCTTTATTCCTGCCTGTAACTCTTCAAGATTCACGGATGAACGATGCTGGTTTGATATAACAACAGTATGTACCCTCACAAGCTTGTCATCATCATATTCACAAGTCACTTGTGTCTTTCCGTCAGGAAGCAAGTAGGGAAGTGTTCATGATGTTCTCACTTCCTCGAGTTTCTTTGAGAGCTTATGAGCTAGGTATATAGGAGTAGGCATGTAGGCCTTGTTTTCATTACTTGCATATCCATACATGATTCATTGATCTCCAGCTCATCCCGTATCTACCCCTTGAGCGATATCTGGAGACTGAGAATTTATGAGTATTTGAACACTCACATCATCAGCACTAAAACCGGCTTCGAGACTGTCATATCATATATCCCTTACCACTTTTCTTGCAATATCTTGGAAGTTTACCCATGATTTTGTAGTAATTTCTCCACTGACGATGATAGTACCAGTTGTCGTCATACATTCACAAGCAACACGAGAATCAGGATCGCTAGCTAAACATGCATCCAAAATAGCATCACTTATCTGGTCACACATCTTATCAGGATGCCCACAAGTTACAGATTCTGAGGTTATTAAATGTTTCATAACTTTATAAAAGTTAAAAATATAAAATACATGTTCCAGTTTGATATATAAAAAAACTCTTTCCTGCAATGGGAAAAGAGTTTTTTATTGAATATTGTTATTCATTTTTATATCTTTCCCTGTAATAGGGGAGGAGTTAGCACCTTTTTTCTTTGACAAATTAGGTTGCTGGAACGATACAAACGAGCCTCTTCTCTTTCGTTCTCTCTGGATATGTGATTATTAGTCTATGGATTTTTGATTTTTTGCAAATAATATGCTAGAATTATAGAAAATATTATATAATAATGAAATTATGTCAGAAGCATTAACTAGATTAAGTTGAGTAAGAGACATTGACAGAGCTAAGGAAATTCTTAGATGAATTTCAGATGAAGATATTTTATGAGGAGATTTTAAATGAGATGATTTGAAGAAACGAGTTAGGAAACTTATAAAGGAATATCATCCTGATATTCCTGATGGTAAATTTAGCACACATGTTAAAACTCTAATAGCTCAAAGAATAAATACACTTTGAGACAAAAAGCCAACAGGCTCAAGTAGAGAACAAGCATACAAAACAAGACCATGACGAGAAGAGCAACCAAAGAATTCCAACAGATGAAATTACGCAAATCCTAATAACAAAAATATTAATACTAGAGTTCAAGAAATATATGATGAATTTGAAAGATGAATGAAGTATCCACACAACTTTAACTCGGCAATGAAAGAGTTGATATGAATAGAAAAATCACATAATACTGATTTAAGAAAAACTAAGAATCAAATAATAAAGTTGAGAGTTCAAGAAATATATGATGAATTTGAAAGATGAATGAAGTATCCACACAACTTTAACTCGG
>JAMOOA010000187.1 GCA_027066255.1 Candidatus Altimarinota bacterium
GCTGATATCAGTGAAGAAGTAGTAAAAAAAGAAGAACAAATCCAACTAGAAATTATGAAGAATGACCCAAAAATGGGGAATAAATCAGATGATATCCTTCTCAAAATTATTGGAGGGAAGATGGGGAAGTTCAAGTCAGAGATTTCACTTTTGGAACAAGCATTTGTTATTGATCCAAATGTAAAAGTAAAAGACTTTATTGGAGCAGATGCTCTTATTTCTTTTCAGAGAGTCAGTATATAAATTCAAAAAGTATCATGATATAGTCATGATACTTTTTTACCTCCATAGTTCAGCGGTTAGAATTCGGGATTCCAAATCCCGCGACCTAGGTTCGATTCCTAGTGGAGGTGCCAATTAAAAAATAAAGAAAAATATACCTAACGTAAGAAGGGTATATTTTTTAATTATTCAGATTTTAATAAGGAATGATTCGAATCTAATAAAAGTATGAATATTAAAGAATGTTAACATAAATTAGACTCTCTAAAGTAGAGATTAAGTTTTCTTTAAGTTTTTTCTATACTATAGTTGTGTAATTATTTACTCACTCAACATAAAAACTATGTCTTTACTGATACTTTCATTCTTTGCAGGAATTCTGACAATCCTTGCTCCATGCGTTTTGCCACTTCTCCCAGTTATACTCTGAGCATCTGTTCAGGACGGAGAAAATAAATCAAAGGCATATACTATTATAGGCTCACTTGCTGCTTCTATCATTGTCTTCACTCTAATCCTCAAAGCAACGACATTTTTTATAGAAATAGATCCTCTTTTTTGGAAGATATTTTCAGGAGGGATTATTATTCTTTTTGGTATTATTACTCTTTTTCCGAATCTGTGGAAGAACATTACTACAAAACTCTGATTTTCAGATAAATCCAATCAGCTTCTTGGAAAATCAGCTCAAAAGAAAGGAGTAATAGGAAATATACTTATAGGTTTTTCTCTCTGACCGGTGTTTTCTAGCTGCAGTCCAACCTACGCACTTATACTTGCAGTGGTATTGCCGCAAAGCTTTGCTGTAGGACTCATTAACCTTGTAGCGTATACGCTCGGACTTTGTTTGATGTTACTCCTCATAGCTTTTCTTGGTCAAAAATTTATCGGAAAACTTAAGTGGGCTTCATCAAGTAGCAGTATCTTCAAAAAGGTATTAGGAGTTTTATTTCTCCTTGTAGGTGTTTCTATTATTACAGGCTTTGATAAAACTATAGAAACGTATGTTCTTGATTCTGGATATATAAACACTACAAATTTTGAGCAACAGTTCATTGATAAGGTGGAGATAGAATAAATAATCCTATTTTAGACAAAAAGAATCCCGGCAATATTGCCGGGATATTTTTTTGAGAATAACAGAATCACCTCTTCTGGTAAGTGTGGATCCACCACATCACCAAGAGAGAAATAAGGATATTCTCAAGAATCAAGAAAGAAGCAACAGAGAACCATTCTCCGTTTATGAAAAAAACTCCTGCTGCTGCAATAAACCAACAGGACCAAGAAGTTCTCTCAAACTTTTCTGATTCTTCTTGTATCTCCTCTTTGAGAGAAGTGATAGCAACGAGATCCAGAAGGATTGTTGCAATTGCTACTCCATATTCAAACAGAATAGAACTCCCCCAAGAAGTATGATATTCAACGATAAACAAAGTTACCATCAAACATACCCCTAGAGAAAGCATGACTACTTGAGTGAAAGAGGAGTTAATCTCTTTTTTTAAGACCTTCAAGATAAAAAGAAGGGTTTTATCTCTCTTTTGGAGATTTTTCCACATACTTCTTACCACAAGTATAGCTATACTCGTAGGTCCAATGAACATAATAATCCCAGCGACGTACTCAATCAAAGTAACATCACTTGAAAGAGTTATATTCAGGCAGTCTAAAAGTGCCAGAAAGGCAAAAATAGACCAAGGAAGGAGGTAAAAATCACTTCCTTCGTGTTCAATGAGATTCTTCCCGTAAAAGAAAAACCCCATTGTAGCTATAGCAATCAAAGCTATCAGAAATAGGATTTCCATCTTCGTCTCCTTTTTTGGGGTGAATCCAAATATATATTAGAAGAATAAATGTATAGACATTTATTCTTCTAATATATAACCTTCACCTATTTTTGTTTCCAGAGAGAACTTGCCTCCGAGTTTTTTTCTGACTTTGTAGATGGTAACATTTATCGTGTTATCTGTGACGCATTGATAATCCTTTGATTTCCAGAGTGATTCAACGAGTTTCCTCTTTGATATGAGCTCATTCTTATGAAAGAGAAAGAATTCTATGATTTGCTTTTCTTTTTTTGTAAGATCTATTTTCTTTCCGGATCTCTGGACTTCTCTGGTTCCGAGATTGAAGCTGATGTCTTTGTATTTGAGAAGGGAAGTTGTTCAACTGTTATCTTTTCTTCGTATAGCACTACGTATTCTCGCAAAGAGTTCATCAGGGGAGAAGGGCTTTGTGATATAGTCGTCAGCACCAATATCAAGTCACTTTATCTTGTATCCAGTACTTTCGTGTCCTGACAAGATAATAATCGGAGTTCATAGTCCTTGAGTATTTCTGATATCATCGATGATATCGAAACCACTTCCATCTCCGAGAGACAAATCAACAATAAAGAGCCCATATGCGTCACTTTTAACTCCCTTATAGGCTTTGAGTGAGTGTATGATATCAACACTATACCCATTTTGTTCTAACTTTTTTCAGATACTCGTAGAAAGTATTTTTTCATCGTCGATAAGGAGAATTTTCATATTTTATTTTAGATACGATTACTTTCATGAATTTTACTAGATGTTGGCTATTTCTCAAGGGAAAATAAAAATACCAGAGTGTTTATTAATGTAAAATTAATGTAAAAAGAAATTTTTGTTACAAATATGTAACAAATATGAGTGATACTGAAAATAATATCATCTCATAAAAAATATGCGCTCCCCAAATAACATTGTAAAATCTGTCAATCCTCATGAGATTTCTTCTAGAGATTTAGATAAAATATTTGAGATAGAACAAGATATGTGGGCAAGGTGAATATGAGAATATGTTCATTGTGGAACATGTGATAGTATATTTTCGAAACTAGATATCTATGGTGTAGAAGGTTCTTTCCCTTTAACCCAAGAAATACGAACACTCACAGTTATGGAAATAGAAGGAATATTGGGAATAAAAACCCCTTCGTGTCCTTGCTGTCTTTGAGAAACAACACATATATACGATAAATTAGAGTACCTTCCTGCTATGATAAAAAGATATGAGAAAGAAGAATCCTTCCTCTCTCTAGCATATGATTCAAATAGTAAAATTATAGGATTTATGGACTGATATATCGCAACTTTAGAAGAAATATTTGAAGAAGAATTGAGCTTTCATTATTCTGAAAATCTTTTAGATGAACTAAAACGTCAGTACTCTATTCATAGAAAACAAAAGATGATTACTTTTTCTTCAATTTGAACTGATGATAAAAATAAGAGTTTAGTTGTTACCTTTGCCTTGATAGAAAATTTATTTCATAATTTGGATCCAAAATATGATCAAATTACATGAATATTTGAATCAATAATAGCGAGTAGTACCTATTGTATATTCAAGCTCATGTGAGCAAAAGGGGCTGAAGTAAATAATATCCCTAATTTGTTGATCCCCTGATCTCAAAATGATGAATATTTAACAGATGTGCTTATACATAAAGATGTTATCCCAAAGTATAGAAATAATTTCCAGTTGCGTACGCGAGATGTTCTACTTTATTCCAGAGAGTTAAGACGAGTCCCTCAACTTAGAGAGATGTTACCTATAAGCGCATAATTAAAAGAAGCTTTTTTTGGAAACATTAGGGATTTCTGTATAATGATACGAGATGACTTCTGTAATTTTCAATAAAATATGTCAATATATCTTTTATCAACGATACTTTTTGTTATTGTCTCAGCTGTTTCCTCATTTTTTATTTATAATCGTTACAAACACACTAGCTGAGGCTTCTATTTACTCTTTTCTGTTACTATATCTCTTTGGTTTTTATTGTACTTAATATCCTTTGATTCATCTCATGGGGAAAATCTTGTTTTACATATATACAGATTTCAGTTTTCTCTTTCTATGATGGGACTATATAGTATATTGTTTTTTGTACTTTTCTTTTGAAAAGAGAGAGCAGAGACTAGAAATATAAGGTTCCAAATATATGCTTGGTTTATTACGTTTTTTGTTCTTGCGAACTTTACTCCACTTATACTTGAATGAGTTACTTACAGTCAAAAAATTTCTTCTTATGCTGAAATATATGGGATTATGCATCCCTTTGTAGTACTTCTTTATGCTCTACTTATTCCTATATTTCTTATAATATCATTTTTTAAACTCAAGACTCTTGGTACTCTTAATAAGATTAGACTGACGTATATAGTTTTTTGATATACAACCTTTTTAGTTTTGATACTTTCTTTTTTAGTTTTTATCCCATTTTTCTCAGAAGACTCTTCAAATCTTTATTTCGAACAATTTACTCCTATATACACCCTTCCATTTATTTTTGCTGTTATGTATTCGAGTTACAGGTACAGATTTTTTGACATATATTTTTCTCTCTGAAAGAGTCTGGTATTTCTAAGTTCGGTGATACTTAGCACCTCAATCATTGCTGTTATAAAACTATATTTCTTTACTATACATAACAGTATTACTCATTTTTGGTGAATCTCTTGGGGTTTTAGTATACTAGATCTTATAGTCATCTTGATATTATTTTTATTTTTTTATAGAAAATTCTCTCCTTATATATTAAACCATACTTCCATTTCTAAGTTCTCAGATACTCTTGATTTTTTGAAAGAAAAAGTACCCTTTCTTTCAACGATACATTCACTCAACAGTTTCCTTGACTCTTCATTTAATCATCAACTTCGAATAAGAAACTTTCATATTTATCTTTTACCTCAAGAACAAAAGACGCCTCTAGAATTAGTGAAATTTTTTAAAGGTTCTATAGAGAGAGATGTATTTATAAATGATCTTGTTTTTATAGAGGAAAATAAAAACAAGTTTAATAAACAAAAAATTCTCAAAGAATTAAATCCGAAAATTTCATTGGTATATCCTTTATTCAACGGCAGATGAGAAGTACTAGGTTTTGTAGAATGTGGGCATCAACCATATAATGATTACTATTCCTTAGAACAAATGAATCTTCTAAAAGGATTTGTGAGTTTTCTCCAAGGGCATCTCAAATATATTTCTATTTATTCTCAGATTCACGACTTAAATTTAAATCTTGATAAGAAAGTTGATGAAAAGACAATAGAGTACAACAACTTGGTTAATAAACAAAAAGAATTTATTGCTTTTGTTTCTCACGAGATTAGTAACCCTGTTACTAATGCCTTATTTCTCTGTGATGCAATTATTGATGATGTACGAAATATTGGTCAGGAGAAAATGAAAGAAGATGTATCTATTCTTAATGGAGAACTCCTAAAGATAGGCGATTTAACAAAAAAAATATTT
>JAMOOA010000188.1 GCA_027066255.1 Candidatus Altimarinota bacterium
TATGGTTTCAGGAGCATCAAGCATAGCAAAGAGATTTGGAATATCCAATTTAGTTATAGGGTTAACTATTGTTGCTTTTGGGACATCGGCTCCAGAACTCTTTGTAAATATTCTTTCTGGTATAAATGGACAAACGGAGTTAGCTCTATGAAATGTCATTGGTTCAAACATAGCAAATATTCTCCTAATACTCTGAGTAGCAGCACTTGTCTATCCACTTCAAGCAAAGAGCTCTACAATATATAAGGAAATTCCTTTTTCTCTTATAGCTTCTTTTGCTTTGTTTTTTCTTGCGTTTGATACACTTTTTTCAGGAACAACAGAAAATATTATAACAAGAGGGGAAAGTATGGTGCTGTTGTTATTCTTTGTTTTGTTCTTTGCTTATACATTTGGACTTTCAAAGATGGGGCCAGATGATTCTACTGAAAACCAAGATACGACAAAGCAGATGAGTGTGATGAAGTCTACTCTATATATAATAGGGGGACTGGTATGACTTTCTATCGGAGCAAACTTTCTCGTATGATCGGCAAAAAATATAGCTCTTTGATATGGTATATCAGAATCAGTTATAGGACTTACCATTATAGCATTTGGGACAAGCTTGCCTGAGCTTGCAACTTCTGTGATTGCTTCACTCAAAAGAAACTCAGATATAGCAATAGGAAATGTAGTAGGAAGTAATATATTTAACCTATTACTTGTTTTAGGTGCAACATGATCAGTTACAAATATAGTTGTTCCAGATCTTCTTCTCACAGATATAATCATAGAACTAGCAGCCATCACTCTTCTTATTGTCTTTATGTTTTTTATCGGAAAAAAGGGAGTTATTACGAGGTTTGAGGGAGGAATACTCCTAGGGCTCTATGTCATTTATATGTGATATCTTTTTCAAACACAAATATTATAGTATTGTCTAAGGTGAAAAATACCCCCTATTTAAAGGAAAAAAATAGATATTTACATATTATACAATATTTTTTAGTTATTATTTTGACATAAAGCAAATAGTATGTTGTAATATTAGTACATTATTTTATGTAATAATATTTTTTATGAAAAACATATACAAAATTGTTTCTGTTGTTCTCGGAATACTTTTATTCCAAAATGCTTTTGCTGCAAGTATCTCTGTTGGTTCTATAGATGTAGTTAATACAAAGACTATTAGTTTTTCTCTTTCAGATAAAGATGGAATAGCTGAAGGGAAGTTAGAGTGAGAAATAAAAGTTCTCCAAGATAAGACTCTTGATGATGCTGAGGCAAGTCTTGATGATCTTCGAGTAGTAACTATTTCTATGGAAGAAAACCTTCATACAAATACAAAATATAGCCTTCTTACACTTTTAGGAGCAGAGGGAAGTATTGACTTTGAGACGGGGGATTCACTGGAAGACTTTTCGGCAATAAATGAAGATATATTCTCTGATGAAGAAAATATAGAATCTATTGCTCTTGTATGAGAAAATATACTAGAAGTTCACTATAATAGAGAAGTAGTTGGAGGAACATATGAGTATAAACTTCTTTCAGAGCTTGAAGTTAAATCTATAAAAAATATTTCCTCTGAGGACACAAGACTCCAGCTAGAACTTACTCAAAAAATAGAGACACAAGAGGATTATATTCTTATGATTATCTCTCTTGTAGGTGAAGATGGAGAAGAAATAGAGTTTGAGAATGGGATATATGACTTTACTTCTCCTGAAATAATAGAAGATACAGAGGAATGAAGTGTAGATGAAGATCTATTACTTACCACAAGTGGGGAAGAGTTAGGTGAAGAATCACTAGACTCTTGAGAAGAAAACACAGAACTCAATGCAGCAGGAGACGATACAGGACTTATGAAAGACACAGGAACTGTTGCTTTAGGAGCTTCTTCAACACCAGATACGGGTGCAGAAACATGGGTACTCATCCTTGCAACGTTACTTATAAATACTTTTTACTATTTTTCTAGGAGAAAAGTAGCATAATAAAGAGACATTACTTGATTTTAAAATAAAGAAATGGTGTAATTAGAATAACACTATTTCTTTATTTTTTTGCATGAAAGACGTTATAAGAAAAAATCACACCATTAGGGATACACTTCTCCAAGTGATGATTGATAATACAGGAAGCGATATGTACATCACTGCATGAGTTCACCCGGCTATTAAGATAGGATGAGAACTTACGAGTATCAATGAATGAGTGGATATTCTTACACCTCAAGGAACCCTTGAATTCAGTGAATCTATTATGACAGAGCCACAGCATCTAATCCTCAAAGAAAAACAAAACCTAGACTTTTCATTTTCTTTTGCAGAGAGAAGGTTTAGAGTAAACATATCTTTTCAAATGGGAAATTATATGGTAGTCCTGAGGCTTTTAAGCTCAGACATACCAAACATAGAAAAGCTTGGATTAACAGATATATACAAGGATGTTACAAAACTAGGGCAGTGACTGGTTCTTGTTACAGGGCCAACAGGTTCATGAAAAACAACAACATTAGCTTCCATGATTAACTATATAAATGAAACTTCTAAAAAACATATTATTACTATAGAAGATCCAGTAGAATATCTTCATGAACATAAAAAATCTATCATAGAACAAAAAGAAATAGGAAGAGATGTTCCAGACTATACTACGGCCCTTATTGGTGCTATGAGACAAAATCCTCAAGTAATACTTTTTGGAGAGATGAGAAATAAAAAAGAAATGGAAATGGCTCTAACTCTTGCTGAAACAGGACATCTTGTTTTTTCTACACTTCATACTCGTAGTGCTGCTCAGACTATTTCACGTATTATAGATACTTTTCAGGAAACAGAAAGAGATCAGGTCCGTCTTCAGCTTGCAGATGCTCTTGTTGCTGTCTTTTCTCAAAGACTTCTGGTTCTTCAAGATGGGAGTGGAGTACAAATGGCAAAAGAGATACTCACGAACAACTCAGCTGTTGCAAATTTGATAAGAGAGAATGACTTACATCAAATACCTACAGTTATGCAAATGGGAAAGAGAGAAGGAATGCAACTTTTAGAAGATGATATCATTCGATTCGTACAACTCTGACAAATAACTCTTGAAGAGTGATACAAATACGCAAACAATCCAAAGTTTGTACGTGATGCAATTGAGTAAGTACACGATATAGAACAATTAAAAAAACTCTCCCGATTGAGGAGAGTTTTTTTAATTGTTTTGCATTGGCTAGAATGCAATCTAATTTATAGATATACTCAATAAATTAATAAGGGAAAATAGTAGTACTATCATTAGTAACGAAACCATCAGAACTATCAGTGATAGAACTAGATGATATAAGACCATCACTTTCAGTAGCAGCTAAAGCGATAGTAACAGCAGGAGTACCAGCTACTGTAAGAGTGAGACCATCAGCAGAGATTTTTGAAATTACTCCATTAGTAGTATCATCACCAACTTTGAAGAAGTTGATATCAGCAACATTAGCAAGCTTTACAGTACTAGAACCAGTAGAAGTAGTTTTTGCAGTAGTAGCTCTAGGATCATAGTTTCCTTTTACTACAGACTTCTTATTTGTACCGTCTTCAACTTTTGCAGCGAGTTCGTATACTCCTCCAGCTTTAGTACTTACACCAATCTTGTAAGAGTCGTTTGAGCTAGGATCTTGAAATTGCTCTTCTTTTACCTTAAGAGCAGAACCATTAACATCACCAGCTTGGTAGTTTGTAATGAGTGTAGCACCAGTACCACCAACACTTACAGCATCAGCATTATTTGATGTATCAGCAGTAACGTAAGCAAGAAGTGAAACACCACTAATAGTACCGTTATCTATAGCAGTAGCAAGCTTAGATATACCGTCAAGTCTTTTTGCGTTTCTAGCATCCGCAGTGTAAGACCCAAGAGATATAAATGCTATAGTACCAAGTATAGCAAGGATAGTGATTACCACTATAAGTTCTACTAACGTAAAACCTTTTTTTGTATTTCTCATGAAAGAAGAAAGTTACAAAAATAAAATATAAGTTTTAGACTTATTATCTTTTTAAATATAAAAAGACAAAGGGAGTTTACTGAATATATAGGACGAAATCAACTTCGATAGAGGCTTTTTTATGGACTTTTTATGAGTTTTGCTTGTAAAAAAAGTATTTTTATTTTACAAAAAGAGACGAAGCAGGTTATAGTTTCTTGGCAACTTTTCCAAGAGAAAAGAAAGGGAGCATGATAGCAATAACAATAGTTCCGACCAGGAATCATACAATAACAATGATTATAGGTTCCATCATAGCAGAGAGGTTTCCTATATATCTTTTGAGTTCCCCGTCATAGTTTCTCCCTATTTTTTTAAGAGATTCTGAAAGGCTTCAGGTCTCCTCACCAGTACTTACGACATAAGCAAATTCTTCAGAGAAGAGGTCGTTGAGATAGACATTTGTATCATAATCCAAGTTAAGTCAGAGGGATTTTGATATTGTGAGACCAGCCTCTACTTCGTTCTTGATGCGTATAAGCTCTTTTTTATAAAGAAGATTTGGAACAACTTTACTAGATGTTTTTAGAGCTTCAAGAAGGAGTACTCCAGCATCTATGAGTATAGTAAAGGCTTTTATAAAGTAGATGACATTCGACTGTTTTACAATAAATCCAAAAACAGGAAGTTTAGTAAAGAGCTTTGCGTAAAATAATCTACCAATATGAGTTCTTCATACTATTTTTAATACTATTACTATTCCTATTAATCCTCATAAGAGGGTAAGCCAGTCATCGATAAAGAAATGGGATATCCCTACAACAATCTTCGTCATTGCAGGGAGTTCACTCCCTGTTTTCTCAAAAGAAGCCGTTATTTTTGGTATGATAAAAATCATCATAAACACTACCATAGATATCGTGAGAGAGAAAAGTATCATAGGGTATATCATTGCCCCTTTTACTTTTCACTTGAGTTCTATGCTGTCTAATAGACTCGTATCTAACTCCGCAAGTATTCTTCATAATTGCCCTGTTTTTTCACCAACCTCAACAAGAGCTACAGTAAGTGAATCAAAAACCTTAGGGTGCATGAGCATCGTCTCATGTATACTGATTCAGTGATTAATATTTCCCCTCATTTCTGCTACAATCTTCTTAAGAAGAGGGTTCTTCATTTGTTTTATAAGTATCCCAAGTGCTCCCTTTACATCAATACCAGAATTAATAAATATAGAAAATTTATTTATAAACTGCCAAAGATCTGTACGAGAAACACTTGCAAAGAGTATTATATCTTTTGTTGAAGATTTTCTCCCAAGTTGTGTATTGAGCTGTTGCTTTTGAGCTTTCTTTAAAAGAGCAATAAACTTAGTGTTATCAAAATTTCAGTATTTGTCGTAAAACTTCTTTTGGAACATTCTCTTTATGTTATATTAAATATTTCAATCTTGAGCTATAATCTCATTTATCTCATGTATAACAGTTCT
>JAMOOA010000189.1 GCA_027066255.1 Candidatus Altimarinota bacterium
TAAGTCACTGTTGAAAACTCGCTGGTCTCTGGTGGGCTCGTCCATGTAGCGTTCCAGATATCTGAGAAGTACTCTCTCATAAAGCTCATGACGTCCTCATGAGTAATACAGGCAATCTCCATACTGGAGGAGTTCGTATATATCCAGATTTTCGTGGGAAGCGAATCGCTACTCCATTTGTAAACAAGTGTTCCCTCTACTACTCTGATATATTTCCAAAACACGTTATGTGTGTCGATGTTCATGAGGAAAATATTCCTATGCAAAAGTGATTCCAAAGATCAGGGTATAGTAAAGTAGGATATGGTCAAAATAACAATACCTCAAAGAAGAATCAAACAGAAAAAGATACAGAAAAAAGGTTTGTATATATACAACAAAGTTAATACAAAATATATGAGTGCTAGAATATGTAATTGTAGTAAGGTCAGATCTCGAGATATAAGGAGTGCAATTCCTCAAGCCTTGGAAAAAGGAAAAGAAATTACCGCAGGAGTAATCATGGAACTTCTCTGAAAGGAGTTTAGCTGTGATGAATGCATTTGAAGATTTGATGATACTATAGAGCAAGAGCTTGGTTATTTAGTTCAAAAATCAAAAGAAGACAACCTATAGGTTGTCTTCTTTTTTTATAAAATTTTTAATGGAGCCTTCAATGGGATTTGAACCCATGACCTCACCCTTACCATGGGTGCGCTCTACCAACTGAGCTATGAAGGCAAAAATGTCATCCTGAACTTGATTCAAGATCTTTCCAAGAACAAGTTTGTTCCGTAGAGAGATCCCGTGACAAGGACAGGATGACATAGCAATATGAAAAAATTACGTTTATACTACAGAAACGTAGGTCTCTTTATAAACTCTTCCATCATATCTTGTTCTGTTTTTTTGAAAAAACTTTACTGTTCCTTCTTTCGTAGCAAAGAGTGTGAAGTCATTCCCTTGAGAAACATTTTCTGATGGCCAGTACTTGTTTCCTTTTTGTTTAATGATGATTCCTCCAGATTTTACTGGTTGATCTCCAAATACCTTTACTCCAAGACGTTTCGCGTTCGAATCACGTCCATTGGTAGTAGATCATTGAGCTTTCTTATGAGCCATAGTTCTTTTTTAGATAATAATTTTTTGTTGTTTTTTTTCTACCTTCTAGCGAAACGAGCAAAAGCTTTGTTAGCCTCTGCCATCTTATACACATCAAGTTTCTTCTTAAATGCTGTTCCTGATTCGTTTGCTGCTTCAATAAGTTCGTTAGCAAGGAATTTAGAAAAAGATGCTCCTTTTTTACTTCTTGCTGAATCAATAATCCATTTTGAAGCAAGGAATACTTGTCTCTTTGGCTTTACCTCTTGTGGTACTTGAAAGATAGAACCACCAACTCTCTTTGGTCTTACTTCTATCTTTGGCATAATGTTTTCAAGAGCTTTGAAAAAGACTCCTTTTGGATCTTTTTGTCCTTTTGCTTTTATTTGTTCAAAAGTATCAGCCATAAGCTTTCTTGCTATACTTTTCTTTCCATCAAGCATCACATAGTTTGTGAACTTGTTTACCATCTCATCTGATGATGTTTCTTTTTTATCTGACATATATGTGTAGATTAACAATTAATATAAAGTGTGTAAGAGTATCTCGCGTATACTTTCAGCAATTGCCTAACTTACTCCGGAGATTTCTTTTTTATTTTTGTTTAGCTTTTAGGTTTTTTAGCTCCATAGAGGCTTCTTCCCTGTTTTCTATCTTTTACTCCTTCACAATCAAGTACTCCTCTTACTACATGGTATCTTACCCCTGGAAGATCTTTTACTCTTCCCCCTCTGATAGCAACAACCGAATGCTCTTGAAGGTTATGTCCTTCTCCTCCAATATATGCGTTTACTTCATATCCATTGGTAAGTCTCACTTTTGCAACTTTTCTCAGTGCCGAGTTAGGTTTCTTTGGAGTCATAGTACTTACTTTTGTACATACACCTCTTTTCATACTTGCTCCTTTAGGCAGAGTAGAAGTTGCTCCTCTTTTAAGTGAGTTTTTAATCACTTGAAGTGCTGGTGATTTACTTTTTCTTGTCTTACTTTTTCTTCCTTGTTTTACAAGTTGATTGACTGTAGGCATCTTTTTAAATTAACAATTAAGAGTAATAATAAATAATGAATATTAACGTTTTGACCATTGCATCCCTTTTCTCGCTTTATGTCTTCCTGGTTTCTTTCTTTCGACTTTTCTTGCATCTCTCGTAAGAAGTCCTGCTGCTTTGAGAATTTTCTTGAACCCCTCATCTTTCTCAGCAAGAGCGCGAGAGAGACCGTGAGCAATAGCTCCTGCTTGAGCGCTTTCTCCAGATCCAGAAACTTTTACTTCAAAGTATGTAGAGTCTTTCGCTTTACAGAGTTTGAGTGGAGTATACGCAACATCAAATAAATCTGATCTTGTTATGTATTCTCCTATCTTTCTCCCGTTAACTGTTGTTTCTCCTTTTCATTCAAAGAGTCTCACTTGAGCTGAAGCTGTTTTCCTTCTTCCAATAGTATATGTGTATGTACTTGCCATTATAGGTATTTTTAAATAGTAACGAGTGGATAAAATTATATCTTGATTTCTGTTGGTTTCTGAGCTGCATATGCATGCTCTGTTCCCGTAACAAGTTTCAGTCTCATAGACATTGCTTTTCTGAGCTTTGTTTTTGGGAGCATTCCACTTATTGCAGCCTCAAGAGGTTTAGTTGGTTTTTTTACAAGCATTTTTTCAAGAGGAGTTTCTTTGAGTCCTCCAAGATATCCTGTATGTTTGTAATATATTTTGTCTGTCATCTTTGCTCCAGTAACGACGAACTTATCACAGTTTGTAACGATTACATAATCCCCATTATCTACATGTGGTGCAAAATCTACTTTGTTTTTTCCTCTCAGAATTGGTGCTACCTTTGCTGCGAGTTTCCCAAGAGTGAGTCCCTTTGCATCAATGATATACCATTTTCTGTCTGATTGCTGTATCTGTTTTGGAGTGATAGTTTTCATAGTTCCTTTTAGTTCTTTATAGTTAAATTAAACGAGTTCGAGTAATACAATCTTTGCATTATCACCATCTCTATACTTGATAGGGATAATCCTTGTAAAACCTGAAGTTTTCTTTCCTTTGTATTTTGGTGCTACATTTTTAAAGAGTTCTAGTGAAGAGTCCTTTGTGAAAAGGTACTGCATACTATATCTGATAGCATTCATTTCATCTTTTGTATTTACAGTATTGATCAGCTTGTCTATCATAGGAACGATGGATCTTGCCTTCTTTTCTGTTGTTTTAATACTTTTATGCGTGAAAAAAGAAGTTACTAGATTTCTCTGCATAGCTTTTCTATGATGAAAATCTTTCTTCTTGAACTTCAGGTGTTTTCTTACTTTATGTCTCATTTCAAATAATTAATTAATATTTTTTATATAACTTTTAATCGTCTCCGAGCAGTTTGAGTCCTCTCTCACTAAGAGAAGCGCGTATTTCTGTCATCGCTTTCTTTCCAAATCCTTTTATAGAAGAAAGTTTTGTTTCCGTGCACTTAGTCAATTGCTCTATAGAAAGGATATTTCCATTTATAAGCGCATTGAGTGTACGAGGAGAAAGCCCCATAATTTCTATTGGAGTGTATGTTTCTTTTTCAAGTTCTTCTTTTACTTCTTCTTTTTCTCTGCTTATGAGATCCTTTACATCTCCTATAAAGTTTCCTTCTACTTGAAGAGAGTCTTCATTGAGAAGTGAGAAATAAGAAGTCAGCATGTTCCCAGAAAACTTAAAGGCCTCTACTGGGGAAATAACCCCTGAGGTCGTGATACTCATCTCAAGAGAATCGAGATTTGTAACATCTCCAACCCTTGTAGAAGTAATCTCGTATTTTACACTCAGTACAGGAGAGAAGTTTGCGTCTATAAGAAGAACATTTACGTCTTCTTCTCTTTCTTTCAACTCTTCTATAGAAATATATCCTACATTTTTCTCTATTCTAATATCTATATCAAGTTCAAGTTTATCTTGGTCTATCTCTGTTATATACATTTCTGGATTGAGGATAGTAACTCCTGCAGGAGTTTTGATATCAGCAGCTGTAACCTTTCCTTTTTTATTTTTTGAGAGCTTGAGCCACTCAACCCCTGAATCTTTTTTATCAACGATAAGCCCTTTCATATTGAGCATCATATCAACGATGCTATCCTTAATTCCTGGAAGTGTTGAGTATTCATGAGAAACTCCTTTTACTTTAATACCTGTTACCTTTGCTCCAGGAATAGATGAAAGAGCCACTCTTCTCAGTGAATTTCCAAGCGTTACTCCGTATCCTCTTGGAAGAGGACTGATCATAAAAGCTGAAGTATGTGTATCAGTATCTTGTTGAGTGATTTTTGGGACTCCAACGATATTATGAAGAATATGCATATATTTGTTTTTTAGGAAAGTAAGAAACAAGTGAATAATGAAACAAGTGAGATTATTTAGAGTAGAATTCTACTATCTTTTGAATATCAATAATTTGTTCAAAGTCTTCTTTTTCTGGTTTTGCTGTAACAGTAATCTTAAGATTCTTTATATCTACGTCTATCCATTTTGCACTGGAGATACTCCCCTTGTTCTCTTTTGCAAATTCTTGAAGCTCTTCAAGAAGGGATTTATATAGAGGACTTTCTTTGAGTTTTGTTCTAAGTTCAATAACATCTCCTACTTTCAAAGAAATAGATGGTATCGATACCTTTACTCCATTAAGAGTGAAATGTGCGTGATTCACGAATTGTCTTGATTGCATTCTTGTTCTTGCGAAACCTGATCTGTATACAACATTATCAATCCTTAACTCAAGAAGTGTTAACATTTTTTCTCACGTTGTTCCTCCTGCTTTTGATTTCTGTGCCTTCTTAAAGTATGAGAGAAACTGTTTCTCAGAAAGTCCAAACATCCTTTTTGCAAGTTGTTTTTTTCTCAGTTGAGTTCCAAACTCACTTCCTTTTCTCCCTCTAAGAGGTCCTCTTTTCCCTTTTTCTAGGTCGTACTTTTCTGTTCCGAAGAGGTTAATCCCTTCTCTTCTACAGAGTTTTTTCTTTGGTCAAGTATAGCGCATAATTCTAAGTTTAAAGTTAACAGTTACAAGTGAACGATTCTCATTTTGTGTAGAAGAAAATTACATCCTTCTCACTTTCTTTTTTCTACATCCATTATGTGGAACAGGAGTTATATCAAATATAGCCTTGAGTTCAACTCCACCGGAGATAAGTCCTCTAATAGCCTGTTCTCTTCCTACTCCTATACCTTTTACATATACATCTACCTCCTGAAGTCCATGGAGAGTTTTTGCTTTCTCTATAGCCTGTTCAGATACAAGTTGGGCTGCATAAGGAGTAGATTCTCTTGCTCCTTTGAATCCAGCACTTCCACCACTTGCCCAAGAAA
>JAMOOA010000190.1 GCA_027066255.1 Candidatus Altimarinota bacterium
ATGGAAGTAAGAGATCTTCTTTCAAAATATGATTTCCCAGGAGATGATACTCCTATAGTAAAAGGATCAGGTCTTGTTGCACTTGAAAATCCTACTGATATGGAAAAAGAACATGGAGCAAAGACTATCGTTGAACTTTTTGAAAAAATTGAAGAATTTGTACCAGTTCCAAACAGACCTACTGAAAAAGATTTTCTTATGCCTATTGAGGATGTATTCTCAATTAAAGGAAGAGGAACAGTTGTTACTGGAAAAATCGAAACAGGTATCATCAAAGTTGGTGAAGAGGTTGAAATTGTTGGTATCAGAGATACAACAAAATCTACAGTTACTGGAGTAGAGATGTTCCATAAACTTCTTGATGAAGGTCAAGCTGGTGATAATGCTGGTATCCTCCTCAGAGGTTTAGAGAGAGACGATGTTGAAAGAGGACAAGTTCTTGCAAAACCAGGATCAATCAAACCACATACTAAGTTTGAATGTGAAGTATATATCCTCTCGAAAGATGAAGGAGGAAGACATACTCCTTTCTTCAAAGGATATAAACCACAATTCTACTTTAGAACTACAGATGTTACTGGTGATATAGAACTTCCAGCTGGAGTTGAAATGGTTATGCCTGGTGATAACATCAAAATGGATGTAGAACTTCAAGTACCTATTGCGATGACTGAAGGACTTAGATTTGCAATCAGAGAAGGAGGGAGAACAGTTGGTTCAGGAGTTGTTTCAAAGATTAAATAAATCTACCATGAGCTATAAATAGCTTCATATATCCACCATGAGCAGAGAGTTCGTGGTGGCTCATGAAATCATTTATATTCTATAATTATTGACGGAAATGTCAGCACAAAAAGCAGGTACAAAGATAAGAATCAGTGTAAAATCTTTTGATCATAGACTTCTAGATGAAGCTGTGAAAAAAATAGTTCTTATCGCTGTAGATTCTGGAGCAGAAGTAGTTGGACCAATTCCTCTTCCTACAAAAATAGAAAAGATAACAGTAAATAGATCTACGTTTGTAAACAAAGATGCAAGAGAACAATTTGAGATAAGGAGACATAAGAGACTGATAGAGATACAAGATCCAACACCAAAAACTCTCGAACTTCTTCAAGAGATAAATATTCCAAGTGGAGTAGGTATTGAAATCAAAGCGTAAAAAAGTATTTAAAATTTAAAAAATCAAAAAATGTCTAGAGTTTGTGATGTAACTGGTAAAAAACCATCTACAGGAAATAAAAGAAGTCACTCATGTAGAGCGACAAAGAGAAGATTTCTTCCAAATCTTTTCAATAAAAAAATAAAAGACCCAGAGACAGGACTTATATACCAGATAAAAGTTTCTGCAAAAGGACTTAAGACCCTTAAGAAAAAAGGAATTCTATAGAAACCAATCCTGTCATTATTATGATGACACCTAAGCCCAGATGGTGGAATTGGTAGACACGCAAGACTTAAAATCTTGTTCCTCCGGGAGTTCGGGTTCAATTCCCGGTCTGGGCACCATTAAGTTTCTCTTGCGTTAAGCAAAGCAAAGATGATAAACAAAAAACAATAAATTTATTTTATATTTTACACACGCGAGTTATGTTAAAGATTAGATTATCAAGAGCAGGAAAGAGAAATATGCCATTTTTTAGAGTTGTAGTTACAGAGCATACAAGAGCTGCAAGTCACGGATATAAAGAAGTCCTAGGTTTCTACAATCCTTTTACAAAAGAATTCAAGATAAAAGACCTCGATAAAGTAAAGAAGTACCTCTCTCACGGAGTACAGTTCACTCCAAGAGTTAAGAAGCTTTTCGAAGCAAATAAAATCTCAGTATAAAAACAATATCCTTCAGAAACTTGAAGGATGTTATTTTTTTATTATAATATAATTCAACATGATATGAAAGAAGTAGAATTCCTACAATTTGTGATAGAGTGAATAGTCGAACATAAAGAAGATATAAAGATAGAATCAAAAGATGACGAACTAGGAACGCTTCTGACACTCCAAGTAAATAGCGAAGACATGGGGATGATTATAGGAAAAAAGGGATCAACGGTAAACGCTCTTAGATCAATAGTAAGACTCATGGGAATGAAAATGGGAAAGAAAATAAATCTCAAAGTTATAGATTAATAAGATACAAATTTCTTTATGGACTTCATACCTACTACATACGCAGCAGCAGATATAGCAGCTAACTCTATCTTTGCAGGGGAACTAGATTTCTGAGAATTTATACTTCTTGCAATTTCTCTTTTCGTCCTCACCGCGGGGCTTCTCTCTATACTTTTTGTACTATGGGGAGGACTCCTTCTTATACTTTCAGGGGGAAAAGATGACAAAATAAAACCAGCAATTAATACTATTCGTTATGCTGTTATCGGGGTAGTTGTAACAGTTCTTACTATTTTTCTTTTTCCTGTATTTGGCAGACTTATAGGAATAGATGTAGAGAGATATGCTCAACCAAAAAGAATCTTTGAGAAAATAGAAGAGATAGGAGACAAGATATTTAACGGAGGAAGTAGTAGTTCTTCTTCTACAAATATAGAGAGTATTGATGACTTCCCTGCAGATTTCTCAGACTTATAAAAAAATAAGATAAAAAAGCACTTCAAATATTTGAAGTGCTTTTTTATCTTACATCTTTTCCAAATAAGAAGTAGTTCCATTTTTCATATATAGACATACTCTGTATAAGGTTCTCCTCACTACTGAGAGGGATTTCTATCTGAGATAAAGTTTCACTAGCTGGTTTTGTATATTTCTCATATTTTTTCTCAGTTATGAGGTAGACCACCTGTTCTCCTTTATTTTTTTTTCCTTGTTCTTGTTTGAGTATTTTATTTTTATAAGCTTTGGTGTTTTTATATTCGATAATATCCTCAGCTTTTTGTATCTTCTGTGTAAAGCTCTCTTTGAGTTTTTCTAGATACTCAATATTTGAATTTATACGATACTCTCGGTACTTATAGTTCCCAACAATATACATCATATAGAGCATAATGATGATGAGACCAGCAAATATATATTCTTTTTTCATAGGGTTTTGAGAATTCCTCTTTTTGGTTACTATAGAGACATCTATTCTTATTATCTATAGTATAATGAAAAGGCTGAAAAATAAATTTATAATTGGAGTTATTTTCCTCATAGTGGTTATTATATGTTCTCAGATTTATAGAGCCTACTCTTCAAACGCTATAGATACAAACTCATATATCTCTCTTATCAAGGGTATGGCTACTCTTAACAGCAATCCCATACAAAAAGATAACTCTAGTATACTTGTTCCTGGTGATACCGTCAGGACAATAGGAAAGGAAAGCCTTGCAGTAATAGAGTGGGGAGACGGGAGTATCACGAGACTATGAGGAAACACAAAAATATCTGTTGGAAACAATGAAGTCTCCAGAGACTTTACCAAGATAGATATATCTTTTGACCTCATAGCTGGAAAAACATGGTCAAATGTAGTTTCCTTTATATCAAGAGAGTCATCTTTTACACAAACATTCCAGTGAGTGGAGGCTGGAGTCAGAGGAACAATTTTTGATGTTGATCTACTACAGAAATTTGTACACGTAACAGATCACAAAATCACTCTAACAGATGGCTCAGGAGAAACATATAGTATCTGAGAAGGAACCTCTCTTTCACTCTCTAATTTCTCACTTATAGAGCTATCCCAATTTCTTAACACCTTGCGTGACGACACTTGGAATGATATAAACAAGCAGCTTGATGAAGAAAATATAGAAAAACTCAAAGAAGAGATAGCTCTGCATTTAGAATCAAATAACCCATTTCTTTTTCTTTTAGAAGTATTTAGTCCAAAATACAGATTTCTCTACGAACTCGATAATAGAGCCGATTTTAAAAAACTAAAGAAAATACTACCTCTTCTTTCAGACAATCAAAAATGAGATGTGTACAAAGTTATATTTTCTCGTTATCAAAAACTTAACTTTGTAGCACCGAGTGACAGTGAAAATTATAAAACGAAGCTTCTATATAAGAGACTTCTTATAATACTCTCTGACCAAAAAGATAAAGAAATCCTCGTAGAAACATCTCTCTATGACTTTAAGGATATTCTCTCTTCTCAGAACTCACAAGCCTTTGCTTCTACTGTCGAGCTTTTAAATGAGAACAAGGAAATTCTTAAAGGTCTTGATATGAGTATATTTACAAAAGAAATAAACCTTATACCAGATGATCTAGAGATGATTATCAGAGAAAACTTTAGCAATGTACAATGAGTTTTCAAATGATCGCTACCAGATACTCAAGATGTTGATTTTAGTAATATAAAGGATGTTGCTGATGACACCTTTGAGAAAGCATGAGAGAAGCTTTTAGATACAAAAGATAAAGCACAGGAAGCTATAAATACAGGACTTGACACACTCTTTGATTCCTTTGCAAACTAAAAAATATGTTTCAAAACATTCTTAAAAATAGAAATATTCTGACACTTCTTCTTTCCTGCGTGGTTATTTTAATACTTTTGCTTTTCAGTTCTCTTTTTCATATTCTCAATAAAAATATACAGAACAATTACTATTCTCTGAAAAACTTTATATTCTCAGAAATCAGTAATAATAACATCGTTATTGCGACCATTGATAAGAAAACACTCGAGAGGCTCGGGAGGTTCCCTTTTTCCAGAGACACTTATAAGAACTTTATAGAAAATACCCAAAGTGCAGGAGCTGCAGTAATAGCTTTTGATATTATATTCGCAGATAGTTCCAAAGAAGATCAAGACCTTATATTTGAAAAATCACTAAAAGAGGCAAAAATACCTATTATATTTGGTTCTTCTATCACCTCTGACAACGATATAGAACCTCCTCTTCCTCGTTTTCAGAAACAACTATTTGCTACAGGTTTTCTTCCTCCAAACGTAAATATAGGAAATAGAACCGTGTATAGCTTTTCACCTTTTCTTACATTTGAAGGAGTGAGCTACGAACACTTTTCTCTTGCTGTACTGAGAGGATTTTATTCCTATCTGTATGATGAAGATTTTAGGACACAAGACTTCAAGTTTAAGAATCCTGAGAATTATAGTTTTATTGATGGAGGAGGCATCCCTCTTTCTTCGAAAAATACAAATAATATTTTGATTCACTTCCTTCCTTCGGTTGCCTTTGAACAGATATCATTTATAGACTTACAGGAGAAAAGAGAGTCAGAGAAGTATGATCTCAAGGATAAGATTGTCCTTGTAGGAACCACAGCTGATGGGATCAAAGATGAGTTTTTTACTCCCAATGGACTTGAATATGGAGTTTTTGTTCATGCCAATATACTCAACACGATTCTTGGAAAACATTTTCTTACATATTTTGATAAGAAAGGAGAATGGCTTCTT
>JAMOOA010000191.1 GCA_027066255.1 Candidatus Altimarinota bacterium
AAATAAGTTAATGAACCTTGTAGATTTATGACTCAATAATTTTGGTTTTTATTTTCACTCATTCATCCCAAAGGTGCATAATAAGATAGTCAATGGATGAATTTCCCTTTCTACTCTATTGAGTAATATTCAATTATTAAAGCAGTCACCAATTCAAGTAAAACCTATTATTCATATAAATTCTCTGAATATAAAGCATATATCTCAAACAGTTTATTATCTTTCTCAATTATGAATGAGTAACATAGAATTTATAAATTATTTTCCTTTTGATAGACCCTATGATGATTTTCACAAAGATCTTGGTTATGATTCTATAATCTATAGAATGCAAATAGATAGACTTTTTCAAGAGATTATTAAGTTGCTTTTATCTGTAAAGTTTATAAAATTCTCTAGAGAGTTTTTCTGAGATTTTTCTCAGTTTTACAATAAAGATGTAGGAATATTAGAACAAATATCTAAGGAAGATAGAGAGAGAATTTCCTGAAACAATCCTCCATTTTGTTTCATAGAAAAAAGATGTAACTTTTGTTTTATTAAAAATCATTGTAAGTTTTATGAAGGAAAAGATTGATTTTATTGACCAAATGATAGTAAGAGTTTGAAAAGCTTGTAATTTTAAGTGTAATTTTTGCAATGTCGCTGATAACGAAACTCACGTAAAACAAAAGGAAAGTATCATGGACATAGTAAGAAACTTTCACTACAAATTTAAATATTCATGTGTTGATAGTTGAAACCTTCTTGTGACTATTTCTGGAGGAGAACCTTCTATTTTTAAGAAAGAAACATTATTTTCACTAAAATATGTTCGCAGTTTTTTAGAAAAGAGGGGGATACATCCAATATTTGACATTCAAACAAATGCGTCTTCTATAACAAAAGACTTTGCCAGGAGACTAAAAGAAGGCTGAGTATATTTAGCGCTTGTTTCTTTTCACACAAATGACAGAGATATTTTTAATGAAATTATTCAAGTTGATTATGGCTCCTTTTTTCCAAAGATACTTGAATGAATAGAAGAATTACATAATGCAGGGATACTTGTCGATCTAAACATTGTTCTAAACAAAAGTAATTATACTAATTTTTTAGATAATCTCACCTTTCTTATCCACAAATTTCCTTTTATTGATACCTTTAATGTTGGTTTTGTTCAACCTCATGGGAATGCATTTGAAAATTTTGATGAGCTTTTTGTTAGCTATCAAGAGATATATGAAATTTATAATAAATGAATTGCACTTTTAAGCTACCATAAGCGAAAAATTGTATCTCATTTTGTTTGACTTCCAGCATGTTATCTTGACCAAAAGAGCTATTCCACTGAACTACAATCAAATATATTTTTTCACAAAACTTTTCGTATAGAGCTTGATAAAAAAAATCTTATCAACAATATTAATGATTCTAATAAGAAACAGGTTCAAGCATGTAATGATTGTTCTTATAGTAGTATATGTAGTTGAATATGGAAGGAGTACGAGTGACATCAGACACTAAGACCAATTAAGTACTTGAAATTTTTTCAATTAAATGGAGCACTCTGAAAAAATACTTCTACTGTTTTAATGAATTACCATAATTATGAAAAAATTCGATTAAAATGAGAACTTGATGGAAATAAGAAAGGGATTTTTATACAAACAAGAGATATACCCTATGAAGAGATATATAAAAAAATTAGAGAAGCGAATGCTTTAGGTTTTTTTAAAACCTCTGTATTTTTTAACGATACAAGGAAAATAGACCTTGAAATTTTAAAAACAGGGGTTGCAAATATTCAGATAGATATCTCTCAAATTACTATAGACCAGATAAAAGAAGTTTTAGACTTTTCAAAACTCTATGCTCCTCAGTTTAGAATAGATTTGGATATCATAATTTCTTCATATCAAGATGTTCTTCAAGTATCTTCGATATTGCACCTTCTGCCAAGTAATTTCTTAAAAATATTTATTCTAAAAGAAAAGAAAATAGAAAAAGAGAGATATGAAGAATTTTTTGAAAAAAAATCTTTCTACAGATTTTCACAAAACATATTTACGGTTGGGTTTTACAAAAAACTTGTATATAGATAGGCATGAATATAGAAGAAAAAAAAATATTAATCGATAAGCTTGTACAGGATAGAGACAATATTTTATTAGATTATGTCTCTTTTTCTCAGCAAGAACGACTAGGGATTTCAGAAATAGCTAAAAAATGGAAAGAGGGAAAGAAACTTGATGAGTTAATTCCTATAAAGTTTTACCTACACATTCCTTTTTGTTCAAGGATTTGTACATACTGTATGTATAATACAATTGTTCTAGATAAAAAGGAAGAATTTGATAAGTATATAAGCGATGTATTTAATTATATAAGCAGATTCAAGGATATTTTTCTAGAAACAAGATTTCGAGGAATATATGTTTGATGATGAACACCAAGCCTTTTTAATGTTGAGAGACTTCATAGACTATTTTCAAAAATATTTCAAGAATTTTCTTTTGATGAGAAATATTATAAAACTATAGAACTCAACCCTTCTTCAACAACATTTGAAAAATTAAAGTGCCTTAAAGAACTATGATTTGACAGGGTAAGTTTTTGAGTTCAGTCTTTTAATAAAAAGACTCTTGAGAAAGAAAACAGAACATATGTTTCTCCTGAAAGGATGAAAAACCTTATAGATTATTCTAAGGAGTTAGGATTTTTAGATATCAATACAGATATCATTGTTTGAATGAATGATGAATGAGAAGATGAAGTATTTCAAAACTTTAAAATACTTCAAAATATCTCTCCCTATACAATTACAGTATATACTATTCTGAAAGATATGGAGAGGAGTTATTTTTATAAAGAAGATAAAGAAACATTTTATAGACAAATAGGGGAACTTTATTCAAAAACACTCAGGAAATCAAATATACTAAGTATGTATAAAAAGGATGACTGGAGTAATGTTCTTGGTTTTACCCTTACACTCAAGTGAAAACCTAAAAATAAACTTTTGTATGATGCTCACTGTGAAGAAAAAGAGTCTTTGTTCTGAGTGGGATACAAGGCATACTCAAAAATATGGGGAATAGGAAGTTATGAGATAAGAAATTTTTGAGAACGTAGAAATATACACGCATTCCAGAAGCTCACCACAAAACTTGAGATGTATAGTTATGTATTACAGACTTTTCAATATAAGATAGATAAAAAACATTTCTCTAAAAACTTTCATCTTTCTTTTGATAAAGAATTTTCAGAAGTACTAAGCTTTCTTGAAGGAGAGAAGATTATAAAAAACTCAATAAATGAAGTTGTATATATATGAGATGAAAAGAAAATAGGCTATTATGGCATGTTATTTCTCGATACAAAGACTCTACTGCTTTTTATAAAATACAGATTTTACACTTCTAAAAATTAAATATATATTTCGCATGAAAAATAAGAAAGTTATATTATGAGTTAATTCATTGTTTTGAGGACCACATCATGATAATGGGGCTTTTTTATTTTTTTGAGATGATTATGTTGGTATATCTTCAGAGAGATTAGATAGAGAGAAATACTCTAGTTGATATAAATACAAAACGACTCAAGACGGGAGAAGGCTGCTCTATGGTTACGATAAAGCAGAAGCTTGTATATCATATTGTTTAGATTATTTTTGAATTTCAAAAAGCGATATTGACACACTTGTTTATCTGGAATGAATAGAGTCATATATTTATAAAGCCTTTCCTAAGGTAAAGAGAGTAATAGGAGTATATGATCATCATTTACTTCATGCTATGGGGGCATACTATTCATCATGATTTTGAGAAGCAGCAATACTTGTTATGGATGGGCAGGGGAAAAGAATTGAAAATCATGAAGACAAAATGGTATTACAAAGTATCTACCATGGAACAAGAGATAAACTCTCTCTTCTTCATGAAACAAAATGGAATTCTTCCAATAAGATAGGTATAGGTACTATGTACGAAATGGTTACACAACTTCTTTGATTTTCTTCAGAAGGGACAACTATGTGACTTTCTAGTTATTCTTTATCAAGTGAAGACATACTTCCCTGAGATTTTCTAAGAAAATACGGAGACGATTATTATGCAAATGAAGATTTACTCAAATGAGTTCCTCAAGAACGACTAAAATTTCTTCCTAAGGACTTATTTTTAAATCAGTTATCAATTTCAGAAGATTTTTTAGAAAGCGAAAAAATCCCATACTGAAATTCTGCAAAGATTGCAAGGAAAATCCAAGAAGAAATGGAAGAAACAGTTTTAGAACTTGCCTTACAAGCATATAATATTACAGGAAGTAAGAAACTTTGTGTTTCTTGAGGAGTATGACTCAATAGTGTAGCTAACAAAAAGATTCTTGATAGAACTCCTTTTGAAGAAATCTTTATATTGCCATCCACAGATGATTCAGGACTTGCTCTCTGAGCAGCGCTTTATGGAAGAAAATTGGTTTACTGAAAAGAGGACACTTTTTGCCCAACAAACTTCTATTTTGGAAAAGAGTATGACTCAGAGGATATAGATCTCGCTATAAAGAAATACTCAAAATATTTTTCAGAAGTTACTTCCCATAAGGATATCTGTAAAACTACGGCTCGACTTCTCTCAGAAGAAAACATTATTGGCTGGTTTCAATGACGTAGTGAGTCATGACCAAGGGCTTTATGAAATAGGAGCATCTTAGCTATTACGTCAAGTATAAAGATACGAGATAAAGTAAATAGAATAAAAAGGAGAGAATGGTGGAGACCACTGGCTCCTTCTGTCTTATCAGGACATAGTGAAGAGTATTTTGATCTTCCTTATGATATAGAACCTGCAAAATATATGCTTATGGTCGGAGATGTAAGGGATAGTAAGAAACTCATTATCCCTGCGGTAACACATATTGATGGAACAGCACGAGTACAGATTGTATTTAAGCAAGATAATCCTCTCTTTTACTCTCTCATTGAGGAGACTTATCAAATAACACAAATTCCTCTTCTTTTAAATACTTCTTTCAATTCAGCTGGAGAACCAATTGTTGAAACTCCTGAAGAGGCTATAAAGATGTTTCTTTCTTCAGAATTAGACTTTCTTGTATTAAAAAATACACTTATAAAGAAGAAGAAGGTGTTTTCTGAATTCTCATTTCTTCAATCGATACTTCTTAACGATAAATTGTACTCATCATGGAAAAAAGAAATTTCTCAGTATGAAAAATTTCTCAAGAAAGATTTAAATAATAAATGATAGTTTATGAAGAAAGTACTCATTTTCTGATTATGAAGACAATGAAGAAAGTATGTTGATTTTTTTACGGAGAGAGAATACGAGATTACCTGAGTAAC
>JAMOOA010000192.1 GCA_027066255.1 Candidatus Altimarinota bacterium
TCAGTTTACACCGCAAGAGAAAGCTGATTATGAAAAAAAATCACTCGAAGCTATAAATACTCTTTCAGAAAAATACTCAGATGAAACAAGTTTCGATTATAAAAAGCTTCTTCTTCAAGAACACAACAAAAATGGTATTGAGTATCATATAGTTATGTATGCTGATAAACTTGATGCACATATGGAAGTATGTCACGAAATATTTGCTGGTAGCTCTTTATTTTTACAACCTCTTACACAATGGGGAGTAGATATGAATACTTATGAACACACAAAGATAAAATCTCTGAAGCTTTTACAAAAATTAGAGGAAATGTTCCAAATTCCACTTATTGGTAAAAGTCCTCTATTTCATATAAATCAAGAGATAGATATTGAAGGAATTCACTCTCTCTGAATTCCTTACACAAAAGAAAGTATCACAGAAGAAAAAGGATATGATATCTATGATTCTTGGAAAAAACTTCATTTTCGTTATTGAAATACTCGGGAAAAAGAGTATCTTTATATTCAGAAAGAGTTCACATAATAAAAATTATGCAATTCCAAGAAGCACATGACTCGTTCCTTAATTGGTTGGAAGTAATAAAGAATAAGTCACCGAGAACTATTGAACAGTACAATAGACATCTCACAAAATTTTCAGAGTACCTCGAAGACAAAAATATCGATAGCTTCACGTACAAAGTTGGAGACATAACTCTTAAAATTGCTGAATGATTTCGTAGTCATCTCTACAAAGGAAACAAAAAAATATCTATCGTGACAGCTAATGCGTACATGATAACCCTCAGAAGCTTTCTCAAATACTTAGAGAAACAAGGAATTACGAGTCTCTCCCCTACTTCTATAGACCTCGTCAAGGCAGAACCCAGGCAAGTAGAGTTCCTCACAGAGGAGGAACTCGAAAGGCTTTTTCAAATCGTTGATAGTTCTACTCTTATCTGAAAAAGAGATATTGCTATTATGGAGTGTATCTACTCCACAGGTTTACGTATTTCTGAGCTCACTGGACTCAATCGAAACGACATGAACCTCGATACCAAAGAATTTGCTGTCCGTGGAAAAGGAAGAAAGATACGTGTTGTCTATCTCACTGAACGCTCCGCACTCCTTATAAAAAACTATCTCGCTGCAAGAAATGACCACCTCTCCCCTCTTTTCATCAGGCACAATATTTCTCCTGATAACATAGATATTCTCGAGGATGAACGTATGCGTTTGAGTCGTTTTTTTATAACCGGAATGATAAAGAAATACGCTCTCAAGGCCAATATACTCAAAGAGATATCAGCTCATACTCTCAGACATAGTTTTGCTACAACGCTTCTCAATAATGGAGCTGACCTGAGAGGTATTCAGGAAATGCTCGGACATGCTAGTATCACCACAACTCAGGTATATACGCATGTAACTAATCCAAAGCTCAAGCAGATGCATAAAAAGTTTATGAAATAGTTATGAAAAAAGAAGTAGAAAATATACAGAAGATGCGCCAATGAAGGTTTTCATGGAGACTTTTATGAGAAAACTTTGTGTTCTGTGAGGGAAACAATTTTTACAAAATGCCGACATTTCTTGCTCGAAATGTCATGTATAGAAAAACCGATTCTTACGAAAAAGTGTGTGACTCTATGAGGGTTATTAAAAAGTTTTTCTGACCTCTTACAAAAATGCCAAAAACCCAGATTCTCAAAGATAAACAGTGACACTATATCATAAAACAATCCTCCATATCTTGAGAAAAACTCACGAGAAAAATACTTGAATCCTCCCCTGCTCTCCTTTCAAAATTTAAGAGGCTTGTTATCGCAAATGAAATCATGTGGATGAAAGAGTGAGTTTTTCTTGACCTTCTTGGAAGCGACATAATAACTCATCCTCAAACAATCCACAACTTACTTACTGATGGAAAGGATATCTATGTATTTGATTTTGGTCTTCTAGAAAAGTCTTCAAGCAACATGTTTTTTCGATACTTCTCTCATTTTGGAGCATGGTTTCAACTCAAATTCCTTAAGAATTTTTATTAATAATATTATGATCTCAAAAAAAAAATTATACATCTTTTATACCATAAATTTCTTAAATTCATGTATATTTATGGTTCCTGTATGGTATTTTTTCTTTACTATTTATCATAACTTTGGTATGTCTCAGGCAATATTCCTGAGTGTTTTTTGATGAGTTGTACAAGCTATCTTCGAAATTCCCTCTGGAGCATGGGCAGATAGGATTGGAAGAAAAAAGAATTTTATTATCTGAATGTGTCTGTATTTAATAGCATTTTCCATATATTTTATAGGAAATAATTTTTGGCACTTTCTAGTACTATGAAGCATATATTGAATAGCCTCTGCTATGACTTCTGGAAATATTGAAGCAATTATCCATGATAAACTTGGAATATCATGAAATGCACAGCAAGCATTTAACACTATACAGTCAAGACAATACATTCTATTATTCTTGTGAAGGGCTATATCTTGCTGAGTTGCATGATATCTATTTTTGTTACACCCTTTATACCCTGTAACTGCTACTATCATTTGTTATTCTCTTGCTCTTGTATTATCACTATTTTTAAATGATGAAAATCAAAAAATATCTACTGTAAGGAATAATAGTTTACACATACAAGAAGCTATTAAATGGTTCCTGAAAAATAAGACTGAACTCTATATGCTCATTTTTGGTGGTTTTTTACTCACATGAATATGAAACATCTATTGGTTTAGCTATCAGTCATTTTTTAGCGAAAGAAGCATTACCATACAAGCGATATGAATCATTTATTCCATTATTGCTGTCTCATCTGCTTTAGGCTCTTATAGCATATGAATACTTCAATCTAGATTTGAAAGTACGAGTATATTAAGGATGTTATTCATAATCCTTCTCATTTGTTCTATTGGACTCTCATTTTTATGAGGATGGGGCATTATTTTCCCTGTCCTCTTGTTATCTTATATCTTTGGTTTTATGGATCCTCTTATAAAAAGTTGTATTATAAAAGACTGCCCTACAACCCATAAATCAACTATTTTTTCTATATTCGGTCTTATAGTAACCGGAGGATACTTTATTTGTGCTACTATTGCGTGATATTTTGCAGAAGTATACAGTTTAGAA
>JAMOOA010000193.1 GCA_027066255.1 Candidatus Altimarinota bacterium
TGCATTGTAAGAATCAGGAACAAGATATCAGGATATCTTGGATATAGGAACCTCTTTTACTCCTCATGGCTTTGACCAATTTTTTACAGGTTCTCCTATATGAATATAGTCCATAAACTCTCTCCATATAGGACCAGCTCATTCGAGACCGTTTCATTTGTAATTGAGTTCTTTTCCATCTGTGTTCCCAGCCCAAACTACTGTAGTGTATTGAGGAGTGTATCCTATTGTCCAAAGATTTCTTGGGTAAATTTGCTTTTTTCCTCAGGAGACGAATTGTTTAGTAGAGGTTCCTGTTTTTGCTGCGACCTTTCTTCATGAGAGAGAGAGATATTTATTCCAAAACTCTGGTCTTTCTTCGGTACTACTGAGCATGTAGTTTGTTATAAACGCTGTACTAGGATCGAGAACTTCTTCTCACTCATTATCCTCAGGAATGAACTCTTCTATAATGAGTCCTTTTGAATCAAGTATCTTTGTAATAGGAACGAGTTCTTTTTTCTTTCCCATGTTGGCATACACACTATAAGCTTGAACCATTTCGAGGGGAGTCATGAGTCATGTCCCAAGTGCCATAGATGCTCCATAACTATATTCTTTTTCGTAATTTCCAAAGTACTCTTTCTTGAAGTCAGAGAGAGTAGTTGTTCCAAGTTTTTCCATAAAACTTATAATGGCTTGCTCTCACCCAGCAAGATAGAACATCTTAATTGCTGGAATATTTCTTGAGTGATTGAGGGCTTTGATGATAGTCATCTTTCACATGAACTTTCCATCAAAGTTATTTGGTGTGTATCCTCATGGAAACACAGTCTTTACATCATATACAGGTGTTTTTGTTCCTATTATCTCTTTATCCACAGCCATAGAGTATACAAATGGTTTAAACGTAGAACCAGGCTGAAGACGGGAGGTGATAATATTTACATTTCATTTATTTTCCTGATCAAAATAATCAACACCTCAGACCATTGCAAGTATTTCACCAGTTTCGTTATCAATAGTTATGAGAGCTGCATTATGAGCATCATATTTTGATGCATTTATCTCTGCTTGCTTTTCTACTATTTCTTGTGCTTTGTTTTGAAGTTTAGGATCAAGAGAAGTATATATTCTGAGTCCTCCTTGTTCGATAAGTTCTTTTGAATATTTGCGTTCTAAGTATTCACGTATAAAAAATACAAAATGAGGGTATTTTATATTTTCACTATATTCTTCAAATGTATATCCAATGGCTTCAATAAGGGATTCTTTATATTGATCAAAAGTTATATAGTCATCTTCTAGCATTCTCTGGAGTATGAAGTCTTTTCTCCCTGTTTGGTACTCAAGGATACTAGACTCTCCCATATCTATTTTAATTCCGTTGAGTAGAGAGAGGAACTTAGAATAATCCATAACACTACACCCATCTCCATCAACACTTATATACTGCTTGAGTTTTGTTTTTTCTAGACCACATAAAAGTGCTTTAGAATCAGAGAATCTTTGGAGTTTCCATCCAGTGATAAAATTCTTGAGAGCTTCTACAGCTTCAGCATGTAATATAGTGTCTTTCTTTGAAATAATATTCGTAGTATTCTCGTTATCTCCAGAGGCATATAGGTATGGGTATCCTAAGACTCTATCGTAGTGGTTATAAGGAGAGTAGTATGTAGGACCTTTTGGCAGAGAGGCAAGAATAGAAGACTCAAGAACTCCGATATCTTTTGCGCTTTTTCAAAAGAATGTCTGAGCAGCCTGTTCTATACCATAGGCATTACTTCAAAATGATATTTTATTAAGGTAGAGCTCAAGTATTTTTTCTTTGGATACTTCATTCGTAAGTTTATAGGCAAGGTACATCTCCTTAATCTTTCTCTCAGCTGTTTTTTCGTTCTTGATAATAGTATTTCTTATGAGCTGTTGAGTAAGGGTAGACGTCCCTCATAAAGAGTCTCTTTCTCCTGTTACCCTCTGGAGTACAGCTCTTATGAGACCAATAAAGTCGATTCCGGGATTTTCAAAAAACCTCTTATCTTCTCACGCAACAATAGCATGTACCATGTTTTGGTTGATATCTCCATAGCCGATATAAGTTCTTTTCTCTTTAAATATACTGTAGAGCTCGTTTCCATCCCTATCATAGATAATAGATGATTGTGCAATTTCAAGATTCTCGAGTTCACTTATAGCGGGGAGGGGTTCTATGTATTTTTTGTAAAGTACAAAAGTAGCTCATCCTCAAACAATTATAAAAAACAGGAGTCCATAGACGATAATTTTTCTCATAACTCTTGCAAAACCAAGAGATCATTTCTTTTTTATTTTTCTCTTGCTTCTTTTCTTATAAGAAGTTGTTTTATTTCAGCTTTGTAGCTCTCTTCTTTTAAAGGGCATGAGAATTATTACTTAGTTCTAAAAAATCTGTTTCTTCAAAATTGTTTCACAAGATTATTTCTATTCTGATATCATCTTGAGAGTATATAGGACTATCAGTTTTCTTTGTATCAAATCACAAAGCTTCACTGAGAAATATAAGAGTTGCATCAGTTTCTTCTATACCATTATAGTACAAAATCGATTTTTCAAACTTTTTTTCTCTGATGTTCCCTATAGAGTTTTCTTCAGGAATATTGAATCCATATTTTGTGAGTGTGTCAGCAAGCGAACTTGCAAGGAACTTTCTTCTTGTAGAGTTATATATATTGATAGGAATAGCCGAGGTGTAGAGCTCTTGATGTTCGAAGATAAGAGATGTATATGTCTCGATTTTTCAATATTCTGAGAGTTTGTTAATATTTGATCATTCAACAAGTAAAACACTTTGCCCTCAAAAAAAATCTCTTTGAGGACTGTAAAGAAATCCTCCTTTGGAACAAATAGGACTTCAGCTAAAGCAAGTATCATTGAGGTTGAAGGAGAGTATCTTCTCATCTCCTCCAGCCTTAAAAGTGATAGCGAGTTTGAGAAGAGTGGATATATCTATATCGGTTTTTATATTGTCTTGTATAGCACTATAGAGTTCCCTAATTTTTTTATTATCTTTAAAGTATCAAAGGCTCAGTATTTTATTCTTGAGACTAGAAAGTATTTCTTGTTGTCTCAGACTCCTATCAAAATCACTGGTTGAATGCCTACTTCTTGCATATTTGAGAGCAACATTTCCATCAAGAGTCCAAGTTCATTTTTTGAGTATAAAGGTAGTATATCAGAGGCTATCGTCTGGAAACTTATAATCAACAAAGTTTTTTTCAAGAGTTACATCGACTCCTCAGACTATATCTATGATTTTTTCGAACCCTTCAAAATCTACGTTTACGTAATAATCGATTTCTTGTCCAGTAATTTCTGTTATTTTACTCTTGAGCTTCTCTATAGCAATATCTTCACCGAGAGGCTTATACACTTCATATACTTTATTTATTTTTGAAGGTTTATAAGAATCCTCATATTCTATATAGAGGTCTCTGGGTATTGAAAAAAGAGTTATTGTTTTTTTTTCAGTACTTATACTCGCAAGTATAATTGTGTCAGTAAGATCAGGAGCGTCATGATTTCCACCTCACCTTCATAGTAGGAGAATATTGAGGTCTTTTTTCTTTTTTTCAGTACCTCCAGAACTTGTTGCTTGCAAGAAAGGGGTAGTAGTATCAGTAAAATAATCAAAGTTGAAGTTGATATTGTTACTAAAAGTAAGAGTTTGTATTCAGAGGAAGAATATCAAAAAAATCCCTACTATTCATACCACATAGGGAAGAGTATTAGTTTTTTCTAGAGTCTTTTTTATTTTATATTTTTTGAAAAACACGATGAATTTTAACTGTTTATTGAATCTCTATTTTGAGCCTGCATACTATATAGAAAAAGTATTTTTTTTCAAAAAATACTTTTGGAAAAATCTTATTATATTTTATAGTTTCTTTGTATATATTTATTAACTTGAAAAAATATGAAGCACGAACTTATGAAACTTCCATATGAACTTAATGCTCTTGAACCATTTATGTCAGCTGAAACACTTCAGTATCATCACGGAAAACATCATCTCGCATATATCAATAAACTCAATGAACTTCAAGAAGGGGCAGAGTTTGAATCTATGGAACTCGAAGATATTATTCAGAAATCTTCAGGAGGAGTATTTAATAATGCAGCTCAGATATGGAATCATAATCTCTTTTGGAATACTCTTAAAATCAATAATGGAGCAAATCCAGAAGGAAAACTTTTAGAAATGATAGAAGCAAGTTTCTGAAGTTTTGAGAATTTTAAAGCAAAATTCAAGGCAGAATCACTCGGAAGGTTTGGTTCTGGTTGGGTTTGGCTTGTTCAAAAAGGAGATGCTCTTGAGATATATTCAACACCAAATGCTGAGAACCCACTCACAGAAGGAGGTACGGCGCTTCTTGGTTGTGATGTCTGGGAGCATAGTTACTATATAGATACGAGAAATGACAGAGGACAATATATAGAAAACTTTTGGAATATTGTAGATTGGGGAGTGGTTGAAGGGAGAATGAAGTAGTTATGTGAATTAAGATAAAAAAAACCTCAGAGGATACTCTGAGGTTTTTTTTATCTGTTGCTTCATGCTTTAGTTCTCTATGACTGAACCATATTTTTTTAAAAAGCCTGAAAGAGTCTCTTTTGTAGATTTTCATAAAGGTTCTAGAATACTGTGGATTTTAGATGCTACCTCCCATGTAGCTCATTTTAGAAGCCAAGCAATTCCCCATAGCTTATGAACATCAAATTCATTATTTAGAGTTTTAGGGCTATCATTAATATTGGAACTTTGTTCTGAGGTCATTTTTGTAAGTTTTCATATAAAATAATACTTATATTTAACTTATATACATTTATCTGTCAACTATTTTTCATCGGTTTCTTACGTATTTCTTACAATGAGTATATACTTTATAAAATACGTATTTTGTAACGCACGGAAATATGAAGGAAAATACTACAAAAATAGAGAGTTTTTTTAATGAGCTCGATCGAGTCATTACAGGACAGCAAGACCTCAAGAGAGATATACTTATTTGCCTTCTTTCGGGAGGACATATTCTCCTCGAAGGAGCTCCTGGTCTTGCAAAGACCCTCACAGTAAACACAGTTGCAAAAATCATGGGAATGAGTTTTCAGCGTATACAATTCACTCCTGATTTACTCCCGAGTGACCTCATCGGAGCAAAGATATATGATCCTGGAAGTAAAAAATTTGACGTAAAAAAGTGACCAATATTCGCAAATTTTGTTCTGGCCGATGAGATAAATAGAGCTCCAAGTAAGGTTCAATCAGCACTCCTTGAGGCAATGGAGGAG
>JAMOOA010000194.1 GCA_027066255.1 Candidatus Altimarinota bacterium
ACTTTCTGTATCTGTAAATATGGCTTGATAAGACCCGAGTGTATTAACAATATCTAAACTCCCCGCTGTAGCAATAGTTGATACGTCTTGAATCGGGATATTTGTAGAGTCTTCTATAAGTACTCCAAGTTTTGTTCCAACAGTTTTTGGATTTCGAATAGAGAGATCTGCTGCATATGTTTGAGGAAGAAACGCTACTTTTGTCTCAAGATTATCAGTTTCTTCAAGGAATGTAAGAATTTGTAGATCCTTCTTATTCTTAGAAATATAGTAGGTAAAATACGTATTATCCTTAGGGTCAACTCCCCCATTTGAATAACCTATTTGTTGGAGTATTCCCGCTCCAGCATATCACTGATATCCTATCGTTGCTCCACTCGCTGTAACTGTGACATAGTCATCTGGAAGGGGAAGGTATTTATTGGTAGAATACAGTTGAAGTGATTTGTAGATGTCTTTTACCTGAGTAATTCTATTGGCATCTCTTGTTCCTCAGACATATCATGTATACGAAACAAACCCTATTGTTCCGAGTATCCCAAGAATAATCACAACAATTATGAGTTCAATAAACGTAAATCCTTGTTTTGTTCTTTTCATAATCCTTTATAACAAATAATTAACGTACCCAAATAGTAATGTATCAAACAGATGTATAGTCGTATTCGTTTAGCCCATAAATCCTGACCATTGGGTTACCGTAGGCAAGAAAACCTCCTCCGGAAGTATATCATGAGCAGCTTGATCCACTTGCGTTTACTATACTCCAGTTCCAATGGGTATTTGCATGATATAGACCATTCATGGTACATTCTGTAAGTGTTGAATCTCATGGATCTCTTTGGTAAATAGTGGTATCAAAACGTGTAGCCCCCATACTTACATCCCATGCTTGATAGTCCACATCCGAATAGATAGGTCACTTTTGCGTTCCATCTACTTTTATCATATATTCAAGGTCTTCACCATTTGCGTCATTTGAGAACTGGTTTATTTTCATTCCAAAGATAGCATTTGCAGTAGAGTTTGTGATTGTCTCATCTGTAGTATAGGCATTCCAAAGTGTGTCCCCATTTGCAGCATAGATGACTCTGGTCCACCCTCCTCCATCTGTTTCCATGTCACACTTTACCTGTATCGTTGAAGTTCCTGCGGGCTGTATCTTATAGGTACCACTTCCATTGTAATTCCCCATATCTAGAAGTCTCTTACAACTCTGATTGGGAATCATCTGAGAGAGAACTCCTCCTGTTCCACTCTTGACATCACTATCGCTGTAGTACGAATCATAAATCTCCCCTGTCGTAGCAATATCTAGTTGACCAGCTGTGATGAGACTAGCAACCTCTTGAACAGGAGTATTGGTGGTGTCTTCTACAAGTATTCCAAGTTTCTTTCCAGTCACTGCTGGGATTCTTTCTGAATAGTCTATCTCTGCTGCATACGTTTGTGGGAAAAAAGCTACTTCTTTTTCATTCTCTAAAAAAGCCATAAGTTGGAAGTCCTTTTCATTTTTTGCGAGATAGTAGGTAAAATAGGTGCTATCCTGCGGGTCAAGACCTCCATTTTGATACCCTATTTGATTGAGGATACTCGCTCCTACATATCCTTGATATCCTATGATATTTGCATTGGCAAGGATATTAATACTGTCTGTTGGTTTTGGGAGATTTTTTGAGGTTCCATAGCTGTTGAGTCATGCCTTAATATCTGATATCTGTGTCAAACGATTGCTGTCTCTGGCAGTTCCGAGATATCAGCTATATGACACAAGTCCAACTGCTCCGAGTATCCCAAGTATTACAACGACTACTATGAGTTCAACAAAGGTAAATCATTTTCTATTTTGAGAGTACATAGGTTCTTTGATATAAAAGTAATATCCTTTTTGTATTTTCCTAAAAGATTTATAAGATACTACTGAGAAATAGCCTCGGAAACAACATTATGCGAAATATATACTTTACAACGACTACTTTTCTATTTCTGCTATGAGATATTCTCTCAAAGAGATTTATAGAAAATACCCTTCATACAAAGATAGAACTCATTTCCGAGTTTATGTATTTTAAAAAAGTATATAACTCTGGGATAGCTTTTTCTTTTCCTATTCCATGACTCTTGCTCAAGTCAATGACCCTTCTCTTGATTTTTGGAATAATTGGGTATTATTTTTATGAGAGACGAGAAAAAATATATAGTCTCTATGATTTATGATTTTCACTCATTATAGCGGGAGCCGTATGAAACGCTATAGGGAGAATTTCGCAGTGATATGTTCTTGATTTCATAGGAGTACGTTACTTCTCTGTTTTCAACATTGCAGATATATGGATATCGCTTTGAGCGATCACACTCATTTACTTCTACTGGAAAAACAAAGCACCTACCTCTTAAATTTTTTATTATGTCCTTTGGTCCCAAAAGAACCAGCCTACAAGATATAGCTCTGAGTAGCTTGGGGGGAATGATATCTGGTTTGATTGCCAGTATTATCATTCTCATCATTGTATTTGGTTCATCAAGTATCATATCGATTCCTGGAACATTTGAGCAAGCAAGGCTTGGTCTCGGGACGAATGGAATGTTTCCATTTATTCTCTCATTCATCACATTTATAGCAACAACTGTGATGATACTCCTGACTTACAAACTCTTCCAGATGATACATCCAGAAAAGTATAAAAAAAGCCTTATCACGTATGGGCAGATAAGTTTTTTTGGAATATTTACCTATATCTTCTTCACTCCTGTATATATCACTACAGGACTTCAGTCGTATGACAATATCATGATTGTATTTATTGTACATTCTATGGTTCTTGCATTTGGGACATCTATACTGATAGAACTTCTCAATAATTATAGATATATCCTCATGGGAATATACGGAAGTTTTGTTGGTCTCTTTGTTACTGCAATGATAACTCTGAGTATATTTTCAGGATTTAGTGGTGGATACGCAAAGCTCATATCTCTTCTCGTACTTCTTCCTATTATAAATACCTGTATCATACTTTTCAAAGAACTTTTTGAGTTTCTCTACTACAAGTATAATCAGTTTACAAATCTTGATCAACTCGGGGATATATTTCACCAGATAGAAGAAGAAGAAAAAGAACTTCTCAGAGAAGAAGAAGAAAAAAATAGTTTATAAAAAAATATATAGAACAAACCCACCCCAGCCCTCTCTTAAATAAGAGAGGGAGAAGCTACATAATTTTTAGTATAATAATTTTTTTTCATGATAGATATCGCAGAACAAACTTTAGAGTATTACTTCACAAAGTTTCTTGCTCCAAAACCTGAGGAACTTATTCTCAAAGATCCTTCTCTCCAAGACAAAAAAGGAGATATATTTATTACTCTGTATAAAAATGGAGAAGTCAGGGGAAGTGCTGGAAATATTAAAGAAATCGAGAACTCTCTTGTTTCAGAAATCATCGCAAATACTATGCAAGCACTCACGAGTGATGAGAGATTTTGAGCTGTAAAAGCTGAAGAAAAGTGAGATATCAAGATACGTCTCGACCATATAACAGGAAGAAAAATCATCGATGAGATCACTCTCAGGAAACTAGACCCAGTAAAACACGGAGTCATCGCTATACAAAGAAACTATGAGAACCTTGCTGTTATTCTTCCAAACATGTCTGGAAGCCTCATAACGGGAAGTGACTTCATCCCTGTTCTCCAGAGGAAGCTCTGAGGAGTTAGAATAGACGACAAAGACTTTATTTTGTATCAGATAGAGACGCAAGTTGAAACTAATTATTAAAAAAAAAAGCAGCTCTCCCGACGGGAAAGCTGCTTTTTTTTTAAAAATTCTCTTATTTGTTTCTACATTAAGAAAGTTTTTTGATAAGTGCTGTTATAGATTTCGGACCTGGTTTCTTTCCGTAACCAAGAGCATTCAATGCTCTTCTAGAATTGTTTCCCCACACTCCATCGATAGACTGAGGATTGTATTTTCCTCCTAGGCTTGCAAGTCCTACTTGTACAGCAAATGCTGTTTGAAAGCCTTTTTTTCATTTCCAAAATTTTGTGTAAGACCTTTTTTCGTACACCTTGAGCTGTGGATCATTTATATAAGCCTTGAGAAGAGTGAGCACTCATTCTCTTGTTGGTTTTTCTGCCCAAGAAAGCTCTGACAAAGACTTTGATGACCAAGAATGCCTGAGATTTATACGTGTACCGTGTATATCAAAAGATGCTTTTTCTACCATTTCTTCTTTTTGAGGAACTTTTTTATTCTTTTCTGAAGGAATCTTTACCTCTTCTACTTTATTCTTAGCTACGGAAAGAATTGTACTAGTATCGGTATCTTGCACTTCTTGATTATCTGTAGGTTGTATTTTTTGAGCCTTTTGAACTTGGGGTTTTACTAATGTTTGAATTTCCTCAGAAGAAGCTTTATGGTCATTTATAAATTTCCTTGCTTCAGTTGCCTTTGCGGTGATAATTCCAATACGTACCATATCTTTATGATTATTTCCCAACCATAAAATAGAATTATCGAGTAACTCCACTTCTTGGATTATTTCTGCTGCATGGCCTATACTATCTATCTCTAAAGTGTTTTCTTGAATGTACGCA
>JAMOOA010000195.1 GCA_027066255.1 Candidatus Altimarinota bacterium
GGAAGAAAAAATACTCCACAAAGAGGAAAACCTCAGAGAGGGAAACAACAGGGAAACAGAAGTGGAGGAACTCCCGTAAGAGCTCTCCCTACATCTAGAGCCTCAGGAGGAAGAGATGGACTCAAGTTTCCTGAAATCAAATTCTACCTCCCATCTCTGAGAGATGAGTATACCCGTTATATCCCTGTAGGAGGAAATAATGAGATAGGAGCTAAAAATATGGGAATGTTCCAGTATAAAGATGATATTATCTTGGTTGACTGTGGAGTTCAATTTGCTGAACCAGAGATGCTTGGAGCGAGCCACTCGATTCCAGATGTTTCATTTTTGACGAAATATGTAAAGAATATAAAGGGTTTCCTTATTACTCATGCTCACCTCGATCATATAGGAGCATTAAAAGATATTATCTCAGCTCTTGATTTCCCTGTACTTTATGGGACAAGGCTTACACTAGGACTTATCAGAAAACAACTCAAAGAAAAAAGGCTTCTTGATAAAGCGACGCTCGTAGAAATAGATGCCTCAAAACCAAATAAAACAAAGATAGGACATTTTGAAATAGAGTTTTTCAGTGTAAACCACTCCATTCCAGATAGTGCAGGTATATATATTGAAACTCCAGGAGGGACAAAAATTGTTCATACCGGAGACATCAAGATAGATATGACTCCAGAGATTGATGCTCCTGCAAATTTAGAAAGATATGAAGAGATAGGAAAGAGAGGTATTGATCTTCTCCTTTCAGACTCTACAGGTTCTATTAGTAAAGGATTCTCTATGAGTGAGAAACAAGTAGGAGAAGAACTTGAGAAAATAGTAGCAAATTGTAAACAATGAAGACTCTTTATAGCAACATTTTCTTCTTGGATATCGAGAGTACAACAACTAGTAAATATTTGTGAAAAACATGATAAATTCATACTTCTTTCTGGAAGAAGTATGATAGAAAATGTTGCTATCGCAAAGGAACTTGGGTACCTCAGAATGAAACCAGGGACAATAAAAAAGATGTCACTTAAAACTGTAAAAGACATCCCTAATAATAAACAGGTTATTATAACTACAGGGAGTCAGGGGGAAGAGTTTTCGGCTCTTACAAGAATGTCTGAAGGGAGGCATCCGCATGTAGAAATACAGGCTGATGATACGGTGGTATTTTCCTCAAGTACTGTTCCAGGAAATGAGAGAAGCGTTTCCCTTGTTATTAATAAACTTATAAAGTATGGAGTTAATGTTGTTACTAAAAATGACGCACCTATTCATACCTCTGGTCATGGATATCAAGAAGAACAAAAGATGCTTCTTCGTCTCTTTAATCCAAAATATTTTTGTCCGATATTCGGAGACTTATATTTTAGGACACTTCACAAAAATACAGCCATGAGCTTAGGTTGGAAAGAAGAAAATATTCTTATGTTAGAAAATGGGAGTATTGTTGATTTTTCTCCAACTCACTCTGTGTTTCGTTCAAAGATTAAAGTACCAATCCAGGATCTCATCGTTGATGGCCATGGGGTTGGAACAACTGATAGCCATGTTATCAAAGCTAGAGAAAAGATGATGAATGGAGGAACACTTGTTGTTCTCTTGAAGGTAGATAAGAGAACCAAAGCTATCATGGGGCATATTAAACTCGAAACTAGAGGACTTGCCTATATAGACGAAGTGAGATATATACATAGAATTCTTATCAAAAAGGTTCGTGAAGTCTATGAAAATACTGTAAAAGATGTGCCAGATATGGAAGAAAAAGACCTTATCAAAATTATCCGTACAGATCTTGAAATGTTTCTTCTCAAAAGAATAGACAGAGAACCTATGATTATTCCTATGGTGACAGAAGTATAAAAAACAATCTTTTCAAACATCTTTTTTCCTATACAATAGATTTGTATATGTATTTCTAAATATATTTGTATGAAAAAAATATCCATTTTCCTTTTTGTTTTATTTTTTGTAGTTTCTTGTGGTGAAAAATCACTAGATATAGAACAAGCAAAAAAAGAGATGTTGAATACCTCTCCAGAGGAGACAATAACCTCTCAAGAGACCTCTGATACACTATCATGAAGTGGCAATACTTCCTCTGATACACAAGAAGAAGAGGAAGTATTAAGAGAACCAATGGTTCAAATAACAGCTCTCACGGAGTCTCAATTTATTGAAATTAGTTCTATCCCCGATGACTCTATTGGAGATGGAGAAGTAGAGATAACAGGAAAGACTCTCCAAAATGTAGAAAAAATACAGGTTTCTTTTTCTAATACGGACTCTGCTTTTCCAGATGATAACTACACGCTCAAAACTTTTAAGTCGGGAGGACCTACTTTTAAATACTTAGCTTCTTCCAAGTTTCAAGTACTTGATTTTGGTGTTAATACTTATATCGTTAAAGCATATAGTGGGAAGGAGGTATCAGAAACACAGGTTGTTATTAATGTTCCTAAGAAAGACAAAGTAGTATTTGAAGAAAAAGTTATAGGAAATGAGGACAATAGCGTATCCCTTAATCTTCCTACTTCTGATTCTTTCGGAAAGCCTCTTTCCCTTGGGCAAGATAGTTTCACTTATACAAATATAGACAATCTGGAAATAGTAAAGAAAGACGTTTCAGAAATAACGTGTGAAGGGATAACGGATTATCTACAGACAGAGATAAACACTTGGTTTTATTGGAATACCTGTAGAGATACCATAAAAGACAAAGGAATTAGTTTTTATGTAGTACTTCTTGGGAAAGATGATACATACATATATCAAAAACACTATGTAGATTTCATTCATGATTTTTATGGAATCTATGAGGTAGATAGAGGGACAGGTGTAACAAAAGACAATATTTCAGAGAAAAATACGAAACTCAAAGAAATAAATGATACCTTTGAGAATATAGATGTTGTAGATTCATTGATGACGACTATTACAGCGCAGAAATAATATTTTTAATAAAACGTATAATATAGATGAGGGTACTTTTAAAAATTTCCGGGGAAGCTCTTTCTGGAGAAAATGAGCACGGTATAGATCCAAAATTCTTGAAAGAACTGGCTTTTTCACTCAAAGAAATACATGACCAAGATATAGAACTAGCTATAGTTTTATGAGGAGGGAATATATTTCGTGGAATGGCAGCTGCAGCAAATGGTATGGATAGAACAGCAGCTGATTATATGTGAATGATAGCAACCATTATGAATGGAGTAGCTTTTCAAGATGCTTTAGAATCTGCAGGGATGGATACACGTCTTATGTCAGCTCTCCAACTTCCAGAAGTTGCAGAGCACTATATCAAAAGAAAGGCAAGCAGACATCTTGAAAAAGGAAGAATCGTTATTTGTGTAGCAGGTTCTGGGAATCCATTTTTCACAACCGATAGCGCTGCTGTACTTCGCGCTCTTGAGATGAACTGCGATATGTGTATCAAAGCTACTAAAGTAGATGGAGTTTATGATAGTGACCCAGAGATGAACCCAGATGCCCAGATGATAGAACATGCTTCTTATAGTGATGTGATTCACAAAGAAATCAGAGTCATGGACCATACGGCTATCACTCTTGCAAAAGAAGGAAACATGCCTATCAAAGTCGTAAACCTCTATAAGAAAGGAGCAATCCTCAGGGCTATAAAGTGAGAAAAAGAAGGAACAACTATAGATTAGAGATTTCTTTTTTGACTTTTTTTCAATTCTCTATAGAATCACGAGGCAAAATTTTAATGAATAGAGGGTGCTTTACTCATTATTATCTATTAATAATATCATTATATGTTAGGAAAACTTAAAAAGAGAAAGAGACTGAGAGTACACGGTTTCATGAAAAGAAGCTCTACTGTGGGAGGGAGAAAAGTACTAAGAAATAGAAGAAGAAAAGGGAGACATCAACTTACAGTAAGTTATCCAAAAAGATTTCAAGAGATTAACGGAAAAGCAAAGATGCATATTATTGCAGGAGGAACAGCAAAAAAGTCTCCATTCGATGGAAAAGGAAACTACGTCAAAAGAAAGTAGTTTAAACTTCGAACTTCTTTATCAGTTTTAAATATTTTTTCATATGCGTATAGTTTAATACGCTTACTTAAGAAAATTCAGAACTTTTCGTTTTAACTTCTTTTTTAAAGTTACAATGATTCAAAAAAAATACAGACTCAAAGAGCGCGAAGTAAAAAGGATTCTACGTAAAGGGAGGCCTTTTTTTTCTTCTAGAGTTGTAAGTAATACTTCCAAGAATAGACTTGGATATAGCAGATTTGCCATTGTTATAGGAGGAAAGTCTGTAAAAAATGCGGTTCATAGAAACTTTTTTCGTAGAATATTCTATGATATTGTTTCAGAACTTGTATCAAAAGGCAGTGTTGATATAGTGTTTGTCGTCAAAACAAAAACAAAACTCGAAAGAGATGAAAAAAAGATTCGTGATAACTTCAAAAACGATATACTCTTTCTGCTAAAAAAACAAAGCTTTTAAAATAAAATAAATTATGAAAAAATACTTAGATTTTCTCCTGATATTCTTCCTGATGTTTTTTATATTTCAGTTCTTTAATGGGAAAAATAATCAAGTAGAGCCCCAAGGAATAGTTTTTGAGACAGATAGCTCTAGTTATAGTGTACCTGCTTCAATATTTCTTACTATAGAGAACAACACTTCTGAAGATATCAAAATAGAGGGATGTAAAGATATATCTATCAATTATAATGGGAGTCCTCTCACCCTCCCTGAAGGCTTTTGTTCTGAGATGGCACTTGCCTCAGGAGACAAAGCAAAAGTAGACTACTCAAAGTTGTATGAGAGCTTCTCAGGAGAAGGGACGTACGTATTTGAGCTTATTATAGGAGAAAAGAAATACATATATCCAGTAGAAGTTTCTAATAGAGGAATTATAGGGAAACTTTTTGTTGGAGTGTTTTATGCACCTATTTTCAACATACTTGCCTTTATTATACAGACGTTTTCTTATTCACTTGGATGGGGAATCGTTCTTATCACTATTTTGATACGTGTTGTTCTCCTTTTTCCTCAACACAAGATGATGGTGAGTCAAAGGAAGCTTCAGCAGGTTCAACCAAAAATTAAAGCTGTTCAAGAGAAATACAAAGGAGACTCGCAGAAGCTTGGTATGGAACTTATGGCTCTGTATAAAAAAGAAAAAGTAAACCCTATGGGATCATGTGGTTTTCTCATCATTCAGATGCCGATACTTCTAGTTATATATAGAATTATTCTTAACATCAAGGATCCGGCTAACGCATTTTATCTTTACCCATTTCTTCAAGAATTTTCCATTTCAGCTATTTCTTACGATTTTTTTAGTATAGACCTCCTTTCTGCTGGAGGAGTAGTTGGAGCTATACTTGCTATATTTATCGGATTGATACAGTATATACAAGTGAAGCTCTCACTTGCAAATAAACCTATAGATATCTCAAAAAAATGAGTTGTACTTGAAAAAAAGAAATGAGCAGATGACTACAATAGTATGATGCCAGATCCTGAAATGATGAATAAGTTTATGCTATATGGTATGCCTGCTATGGTTGCGGTATTTACCTATACCCTTTTTGCAGGGATAGGTTTGTACTGGGGGATATCTACGATATTTGCTATTTTACAACAATTATTTGTAAATAAAATTATAAAAAAGTAAAGGGACTTTCTCTCTTCTTCTCGCTATTTCTTTGACACTCCTCTCTCCTTTTGTTACTATACGTGCAGTTATTTATATATTATATCTATTATTTGTGACCTATGAAAATACTTAAAGTTTCCTTTGTGACGTTTCTTTTACTTGCAACAATACAGTGAGCAAGTGCAGCGTACCCGGTAGTAGAATGTTCTTCAGACTCTGTATTTACTGAAAATTCATGTAATGAGTGTTTTGACGGAGGAGCTGTCTCTGCAGGAGACAATATAGGTCTTCTTACAGATGACCTAAAAAATAAAAAAACAGGGAATATCATCGTATATAAGGAAGAACAAACTATGCCAAAGATGCTTCCCCTTGGAAGCTCAGCCTCTTGGTCACAGACTCCTTCGGAAGATGGATTTTGGGACTATACAGAAGCGTTTAATGCTCTGTACTCAGATGGGGAAGATGGATATATCATACCTGCATCTAGCGAACTCACATGGCTCGAATCAAAACTTGGGTATGCATATACTCTTGATTCAAATACAGCAGTCGAAGGATCAAATATAGGACTTCTTCTATATAGGCTTATCTCACATGATATATCAAGTGATGGAGACATCACTATAGATGGAGAAACTCATAATGAATGTGTTCTTTTCACTTCAGGAGAACCAGGAAAAGAAACACCAAAGAAACCAGAACCACCAAAACTTCCAGAGACAGGACCAGAACATATTCTTCTCATCGTTCTTGCTCTTATACTTGGATTTGGACTTCTTAGATTTACAAAGAGAGTATAACTAAATCATTTTTTTTAAAAGCTCGGACATATCCGAGCTTTTTTGTATTTCTCTTTTTCAATACTCTTTATATGATATCTCCCTCTTGAAATCCCTTGTCTCTAGAAAGTAATGTCGATAAATATATAGCCATAAAAGATATTTACTCACTATAAAAATCAAAAAAGTAAAGCTATTCTTACTACTTCTTCCCTGTATCTCTTTGCAATTGCCTTTTTTGTGTGATACGATTTTTAGGTATGTCATATGACAACACCTGTTAGTTTCTTGAGCGAGGACAGATCGATATGCTCTTTACTTGAGAAAATAACAAAAAATTATTTTACAATTTATATTTTAAAAACAAAAATATGAAACACATACAAAAAAGATATGCCTTTTTCAAAAAGGGATGAGCAGAAGCAGGAGGATGAGCAGCATCAGAGCTAGATATGTCAACACTCCAAGAACTATCAAAGACTAAGGAGACTCGTAAGCTTACAGAAGCTCACAAGGCAGATATTAATGCTCTTTTGAAAAAAGCATTAGAAGCAGATACATCAAAAGATGGTAAACTAGATCGAGAGGAATTTACTAGTCTTATACTTAAAGCAGAAGGGACTAATAGATATATAGCAGTTTTGAGAGAAATACTAAAACACCCTGACAATTCACCAATAGATATTGAAAAAATGAGAATTGAACTTGGTTTAGTGGAGGGACAACAAAAGGTTAAAAAGAAGACAAGAATAGATATAAAAAAACATAAAAATGATGTAGGTGCAGTTGTTGATCAAAAAAAATCTGTAAATAAAATCACAGAAAAAGCTCCAACCAACAATAATACTCTTTCAGCTGAACTTCTAGCGAAACTTTCTGGAACAGAGAAAATTACTAATGATGAGCATTCTCAGATAACACGTTTCTTAACAGAAGCTTGGACGATGATATGAAAGGGAAAACATATAACGAAAGGAGATGGCTTTATTTCACATGCAGAAATGGCATCAATAAAGAAGGAAAATGAAACAGCACACAAGCATATAGTCGCTATTCTAGAAAGACTGGATCTTATTTTACCACTTACTAGGAAAGGACTGGCTGTTGAAGAAATCACTACAGGACTTGCGGGTATTAGAGAAGCAAAGAGCATGATACCTCCTACTAATACAAAAGAAATTCCAAAAGTAACTGAGAAAAACCCAGTTATAACTAAAAAAGCAGAAGCAAAAGAAAGTACAGATACTCTAGTATTTAATCGTACCTTATATAGAGGATGTTCAGCAGGGAAAGATGTTGTAGCGCTACAAGTTCTGCTTAAAAAAGTAGGTTTCCTTAGCAACAATGTAAAAACCTCTTCTAATTTTGGACCTCAAACAGAAAGAGCTATTAAGGCAGCACAAATGAAATTCTTTGGAGAAGCTGACCTTATCGTAGGATCTGGAACCCTAACAAGGCTTTTAAAGGAAGCAGGTATAGGAGGATCTATTTCTGAAGACTTTAAACAACTCACTTCAACAGATAGAAGAATAATAGCAAAAAGATTTAGTAATGGATGAGAGAAAAAGAAAATAGCAAATAGAACAGAAAGAACAAAGAGAAGGCAAAAAGCACCTAAACCAGTATGAAACTGGGAAAATGCTCCAACAGCGGAATCTCAGATACAACCTACATCGTCTAAAAATAGGGAAAGTCTGTTCGGAGATAATAGTATTTCATTTTGAAATATAGCTAACCCATTTAAAGATTTCTTTGGAGGAATATCCCGTGTTTTTGGAGGAAGTGAGTCTATCAATAGTAGTAAATTTTCATCATTGAGTCAATTGGATAACCATATAAATGCTAAATCAGGATTAGGAAAGCTTGAAGTATCTATTCATAATATAAGGAGAACTCAATCCGCAAGACAGGTTACAAGAGTTCACACATTAGCATTAAAAATGCTAAATAGAAAAATCCCAGCAAGTTTATATAATACTATCGCAGGAGCAAAAACAACACTTGAGAAAGCATACACACTTTTGTATATCCAAAATGCTCTTATGGGAGGGGCGAAATCGGTAGAGAGAATCCAAAACTATGCTTCAGTCTCTGAATTTATCTCAGCAGATAGAAGACAAGCAAAATCAGCAGATGCAGCACTAAGGGCTTCAGGATTTTCATCAACAGTAGTAAGTGATATACATAGGGCACGTAATCTTTCGTATAATGGAGCTAAAAGTATTGGAAAATATGAGCAGTATCATTGGGAAGCAGGAGAAAATAGGTACCTCTTTTCTCTTCGCTCTAAATCGAACCTTTCTGCTGGACTTCAAGCTTTTGCAGGACACTCAGTAGAAGTAGTTCGTACTGGTTCAACTATTGTACTCAGCAGAAGTGTTCAAAGACAAGCAAGAGGAGTTCTTGCAGATAATCTTGATATTACACAAGTTGCAGAAATTAATGCAAAGCTTTGAAAGAAATACTCAAAAGCAAAAATAGCAAGTATGATAAAGAGTGGAAAACTGCCTTCAACAGTAGAGTTTCACAAATCAGCAAACTGTTTCAATGATGCCCTGGCTCTAAATATAAAATTTCCTAGAAGAGTAAGAGATAGAAATTATGGAGAGGGAAATGGAGGATGAGGAGGGAACGTAGGAGGAGGTCAAAGCTCTGCTCCTGGAAAATCTGGAGGATGAAATAATGGAGGAGGATGAACTGGATGAACTGGATGAGCTGGAAGACCATAAATACAGCGACAAGCTCCTTTCTCAGTACTTAAAAATAATGATATTTGACATTATATATATTATTTATATAATCTAAAAAAAATAAATATGAAAAAGATATTAATATTCATAATATTCCTTTTATTCTTTATCGTATCTTGTTCTTCTCAGAAAGAACAAGATACGATAGAAGAAACAGAAACAAAAACAGAAAACTTGTTAGAGTCTAATATCCCTTCTCTTGAATCTACACAAGCAGGATGAGGATGAGAGGGGTCTATACAAGAAGGCTCAAGAGACTAACAGACTTTTTATTCACTAATTCTCTTATTTTATGAGAAAATATATATATATATTTATTATATCCTTTTTTATTACGATAGCCTTTTCTTGAACTACTTTTGCTGCTACGTGTGACCAAAGTTTTAATGGAGGGTATCTAAGGTATAACAAAGGTTATAAATTTTATGATGTATGGAACAACAATAGTTCCCGTCATGTCTATATGAATAACTTTTGGGTAAATTATAAAACATCCTGAGCTTGGAATACAGGGGCATCGTCTTCTTGGGACTATATTAATCCTGGCTCAGATTTTGATTGGACATCTACTCTTAAAAATACTAATTTTAGAGTAAATGCAAGATCAAGCATGAGAATATTACAGACAGGAGCAACGAATTGGAAGATAAAAAAACATCCAACAAATAGAACAAGATGAAAGAAATCAAGTTATGATTTTGCTCTCAGATATAAAGTAAATTATGACTTTTCAAATAATTATCCAAACACTTCAGATGATAAAATTCATACAGAATGTATATATTATAGTGTTACTTGGTGTGGAGACGGTGTAAGAGACCCAGGATATGAAGTATGTGATCCAAATGATCCTAATAAAGTAGGTTGGGGAAATGGAGGTTGTACAAATGCATGTCAACCAATTACTGTTAATCCACCAGCAACATGTGATGGACTCACTGTTAGCCCAACAACTGGAACAGCTCCTTTTTCTACAACACTCACATGTGCAGGAACAAATGCAAATACATATCAGATTCAATGTGGGAATGGGCAAGTAATCAATGCAAGAACAGGAACGTGTACATATGCTACAGGTTCTAGCTATAATGCTCAATGTATTGTAGACGGAAGCATTACTTCAAACGCATGTAAAAAGACAGTAAATGTAACTGCTCCTACACCTCTTATACAAATTGATAAAAGAGATGCAAATACAGTAGATATTGATGCAAATATTGGAAATGATACTCAAACAGTTGCTACAGGAAACCAAGCAGTGTTTAAAATCAGAGTAACAAATATAGGAGGAGAGCCTCTTAAGAATATTACTGTTACTGATTCTATTGCTCCAAATTGTGCAGGAAGTGTTACACTTCCTGGAACAAAACCAGCATCGTGGTCTAACTTTGCTATTGGAGGTTCAGGAAATCATGCAAATAATACTCTTGAAGAAAATGAGTATTTTGAATACACATGTACAAAGGCAAATACTACAGCAGCATATACAAATATAGCAGCGACAAGAGGTGTTGGAACAGTAAGCAATACCCCAGTGACGGATACTGATGACACAAGAGTCCTTTTAGTTTCTCCTTCTATTCAAGTAGTAAAAATAGATGCAAATACTCTTGATCAAGACGGATCAATAGGAGACGACTCTCAAACACTCAATGTAGGAGATAAAGCAGTATTTAAAATCAGAGTTACTAATGATGGAACAGAAGACTTGAAAGACATAGTTCTGACAGATGCTATTGGACCAAACTGTGCTGGAAGTGTCACTCTTCCGAGTACAAAACCTGCTACATTCCTCACGTTTGTAACAGCTGGTTCAGGAGATCATACAGATGCATTTTTGCAACCAGGAGAATTCTTTGAATATACCTGTGAAAAAGCAAATACAACAGTAAATTATACAAATACAATAGCTGTAACAGCGAAGGGAAAAGACAGCAATACCTCTGTAGACGATAATGATCCTACAGATGTAGTAGTAGCTATTGCAAATTATGACCTCGCGCTTAAGAAAGTTATCTCAACTACTACTCCAGGACCATTTAACATAGGAGATACGGTTACGTTTGATATCATCGTTACGAATCAAGGAGGAATAAACGCAAATAATATAGAAATTACAGATTATATTCCAACAGGATTGACTCTGAGTGATGCAAATTGGACGCAATCAGGGAACAAGGCTACAAGAACAATTGCTAGCCTCTTAGAAACAACATCAACAACCCTTCCTATTACCTTTACTATCAACTCGCAAGCTCAACCAGGAAATCTTACCAACTACGCAGAAATCTCTGCTGACGATGGAAATGATTGTGATAGTACTCCAGATAATGACAATACCAATGATGGAACACCAGTAAACGATGATATAGGAACAGGGTGTGAACCAAATGGAGATGAAGACGATCATGATCCAGAAGTTATTACTATTACTGGGCCATCAATCAAGGTAGATAAACTGGATGCAAATACTCTTGATCAAGACGGATCAATAGGAGACGACTCTCAAACACTCAATGTAGGAGATAAGGCAGTATTTAAAATCAGAGTTACTAATGATGGAACAGAAGACTTGAAAGACATAGTTCTGACAGATGCTATAGGGCCAAATTGTGCTGGAAGTGTTACTCTTCCGAGTACAAAACCTGCTACATTCCTCACGTTTGTAACAGCTGGTTCAGGAGATCATACAGACGTATTTCTACAACCAGGAGAATTCTTTGAATATACTTGTGAAAAAGTAAATACGACAGCGAATTATACAAATGTCGTTGCAGTAGCAGCGAAAGGAAAAGACACAAATACAGATGTAAATGATAACAATGATACACGTGTGCTTGTTGCTGGACCATCTTGTACCAATCTTACAGCCTCTCCATCTACTGGAGTAAACTCTCTGAGTTCTACGGTTGTCTGTACAGGGGAAGATGTTACAACTTTTAAAATAGATTGTGGGAATGGTGCAACATTCTCTTGAGCAGGAACAAATAATGGAACAGAAACATTTACAAAAACATGTAACTATACTACGATTGGAAGTTTTACTCCAGTATGTACGATAGACGGAACGATTACAAATAATAGCTGTCAGAAGACAGTAACAGTGACACCTCCTTCATCCTCCTCTAGTTCATCTTCAGGATGATCATCAGCAAGATGTAATAGTATAGAAAAAATTGGAGATACAGTCACTTGTAATGGGAATAGAAGTACAAGAAACTTTAGACTTGATTGTGGAAACGGAACAGCTCTTCAAATAAAACCAGCAGAAGTAGTTGTTGATGCTACGGGGAGAAGAACAAAAGCTGTGTTTACTTGTGACTATGCAACTAGTCCAAAAACAAATACTGCAAAATGTGAAGTAACCAAAGGTTCAGGAACAAATTCTTCGAACTGGACTTCTAGACTTGCTTGTGAGTTAGGAGACACTCCAACAACATGTGGAGATGGAGTAATACAGAGACCAAATGATTCTGGACAAAATGAACAATGTGAGAGAGTTGTGAATACTGATGGATCTCTTGGAGACTTTCCAGCTAACTGTACAAATACTTGTAAATTTACTGGAGGTAGTTCAAGCTCATCATCATCGTCCTCATCTTCAAGTGGTAGCCCGGTAGCCTCTAAAGGTAATATTATTACTATTCCAAATCATGGAAATATCATTTTTGGACCAGTAGGAAATACTATTGTAGGACATGGGAAAAACCCTTTTGTAGTAAATGGAGAAAAACCATTTATATATAATGAGTCTGATTATGATCTATACTTTGATGAGCTTTGCGTGAGCCGTACAAGCGGATCATCACTCAGTGGTATAGAAACGCAATGTAAGACACTTAACGATATACTTTATCCATACGAGAAGGTTACGTTTGATCCATTCCCAGTATACTCTGGAAACAAAGATGTAATCCCATCAGGACAAAGTTATGGTTCAAATGTACTTACTACAACGATAAAAACAGACGGAGAGCTTTATACATGGGCATATTTCTCAGCAGATCTCGGAGTCAGAGTCTCAAAACCAAGTGTTGCAACGACAGGAGGGGGGACAAGTTATGTGAAAAATACTTCAAAAATTGCTGATATAACAGAGGTCGCTATCACTGATAAGGATAAAAATAAAAACTTCGTAGGAACTTCGGTTGGTTCAGGAAACCTCTCAAGTTACTCGAGCAGTGTTACTGATAATGACTCTGTAGAAGAAGTAGTTGATGCTGCTGAGATAAGCGAATCGGTAGAAGTTGTAGAAACTACAGATGTTTCGTACGCTACGGTCACAAGTCTCACAAGTAGTGAAATCAAAAATTTTAACGGTCTTGCAAATGTTTATATCCTGAATGGAGCAGACTTAGAAATAAACTCTATTCCTTCAAGTTTCTCGTGACCAAGGACGTATATTATCCAAGATGCCAATCTTATAATAAATGGAAATCTTGATTACTCAGACAATATAGCCTTTGTAGTTAAGGGAGGAAATATCAAGATTAATGAAAATGTTACGAGTCTTTCAGGAACATACGTTACTATACTTAAGTGAACAGATGGTGGTCATATAGAAGGAATCTGAGGAAATACTGATAATGTATTAACTGTAAGAGGATCACTCTATGGTAATATCTCAAATCTTGTAGATAAGAGAGTCTATGTATCAAACGATACTACTACTGGACAGATTAATGTCGGAACGATAGTAAGTTTTGGATCACAAATATTTAAAAAACCGGCTCCTCTTGTAGGACAGTTTATATCAGAGTATCTTACTTCTGATAAGGTGGCTCAATAATTATATAGTTCAATGTTTAAAAAGAGAGAGAAGGGATCTACACCTTCCCTCTCTTTTTAATGGCTCTGTGTAATAGCTACAACTTTTTACTAAGAGTATATCTACTCTCGATGTTTACTTTGAGTTTTGAGAGAATGGGATTAGGAATTTTTTCTCGTATGAGTTTGATAGATATATCAGGAGCAAGAGTATGGAGATATTTTTCTATTTCTGAAGAATTTTCTTTATGGGGAATAGAAAAACGGACAATTCCAGTTATATCTTCTGCATTTTCAACAAGAACATTTCGTTTATTCTTAAGGCAAAACTTGCGTATTCTCCCTCGGAACATTACACCATTTATAGATGTTTTAGTTGTGTGTATTTCGTAGATGTCCCACAGGATTATTTTTTGAAACATGCTACCATACTTTAGGAATAAACTTCCATTGCACTTGTTTTTTGTAAGCGACATAATCAGGGTCAGCTGAAAGATGTATTTCTTCAGTCATGGCTCTCATATAGTAAATAGTAGCCCAACCAAATACTCAGAGACTCCACCAAAGCACTCAGTAGAGGATGTTGGTTCCGGTATTTGAAAGAGCGATAATCATCATAGGGAGTGCTCCTATTATCCAGGCTGTATTCTTGCAGATATAGGCTGGATGACGTACATATTTGTATGGTCATTTACTGACGATTCATCTATTGGTGAGATTACTTGCCTTGAATCAGAGAGAGAGAGAGGCCCAGGAATATATTCACATGAGCACCAGTATGCAGACATTCATGATTATGTGAATATAGATATTTTCAAATGTTGGAAAATCACTAGAATACCAACCTATAAGGTTACTGAGTTGACTATTGAAGGGAGGGTAACATATAAGGGCGACTCCCCAACCAAGAATAGTAGGTTCGACGCTTCTGATGGTATTTTTGAGAAAAGGAGCCTCAAAGAGATACCCCATAGTGAAGAAAAATACATCTGTAAAAAGTATCAAAGAAAATGCCATCCAGAAAAAATTTTGATTAAAAAAGAGGAGAAAATCAGTTGAGATAAGTGCTGTATTTTGAAGTGTAAAATATATATTATTGGTCATTGTGAATATATGTTCTGAGAGCCACATAATCATCAAAGGAGCAAAGAATATCTTTACAATCCAAGCAAGAAATGCTGTTTGCTCTTCTTTTGAGTATCAGATATCTCAAGTAGCTGCTCGAAGGAGATAGTTTATTAAAATTCTTCCTTTACTTTTCTTTTTATACATTATGTAAAAAGGCATGAGTAACACTGCATACATAATTATTATTATAATAAAAATTGATGGAATATTTGTTTGGAAGTTTATAATTTCAGATGAGAGTGTTCCACTAAAAAAATCTAGATAATAACTATTGGAAGTATAGAAGACATATCCAAATCAGATAAAAAACATAGTACCAAGATAATTTTTGAGAAAGTTGAGCATATATGACAATTAAGGTTATATTTTAAGTATATTTTAGAAAAAATAGACATAAAGTAAATTGAATTGTCTTATATTTGTATATACTACAATAAATATATCTACTAAAAAATAGTAAAAATGAGGATTCTTACAGGAGTAAAGCCAACAGGAAATGGCATGCATCTAGGGAACTATCTTGGTATGTATAAACCATTTATGGAAGTAGCAAAATGAAAAGAGGCATTTTTATTTCTTCCTGATTTTCATTCACTCACATCTGTTCATGACCCAGAAATTATGAATAGAAATAAAAAAAGACTTGCAGCAGAACTCTTTGCGCTTATGCCAGAAGACATAACTGTTACTATATTTGAACAGTCAAAAATGACTCATATCAATGATATGACATGGATACTTTCTAGTGTTACTCCCTATAGTCTTATGCTTCGTGCTCATAGCTTTAAGGATTCTCAGACAAAAAATAGTGATATCAATATGGCAGTTTTTAATTATCCTATTCTTATGACAGCTGATATTATCGGATACGATGTAGACATTGTGCCTGTTGGAAAGGATCAAAAACAACATCTTGAGTTTAGTCGTGATATTGCTCAAAATTTTAACAAGACCTATGGAGTAGATTTTTTCAAGCTTCCAGAACCCTATATCGAAAAAACAGTAGAGCTTATTCCAGGAACCGATGGAAGAAAGATGAGCAAGAGTTATGATAATTTTATCGGAATATTTGATGATGAGAAAATTCTCAAAAAGAAAATAATGTCTATAGAAACGGGGAGTGAGAGTCTTGAAGAAGCGAAAAATCCTGATATTTGCAATGTTTTCAATCTCATTCATTTTTTTGCCTCCTCTCAAAAAGAGCAAGAAATTCGCGCGAAATACCTTGCAGGGAATTATGGTTATGGCCACGCGAAGCTAGAACTTCTAGATATTCTTTTGAAGTACTTCACTCCCGCAAGAGAGAAGTATGATATATTTATGAGTAACTATGATGTGATTCAGGAAAAGCTTAATGAAGGCAATAAAAAGGCGAATGCTCTTCTGACCGAGAAATACCTAAAGATGAAAGAGCTAGTAGGGTTATAAAAAAATTAATAATTCCCCATCTCATAATCATATCTCCCCCTTTCATAATCATACGCATATATAATTCCATAATCATCATATTGTTGATAATCAGTAGGGAGGAAGTCTATATATCATTCTTCAAAAAGAGCTTGAGCGTTCCTAGCCGGTAATCATGTTGGGTGATTTGCTTCAAACTGAGTATTTCACTTTTCTATATAGAGGAGATTGAGCTCACGGATTCATTTATTGAGGAAGTTAGTACATTCTCCATCTCCGAGTATCTCTTCTTCTATATCTTTACTAAAAGGAGGGAAGACCTTTTTTCTTGTTTCCTCTACTGCTTGGATAAGTTTTCAATCAAGCTTAATAGTGTTTTGAGAGAGTCATGTATAGACACGTTGAAGCTCTTGACTCATGATTTTACAAACAGTATCTTTATTATCTCTATTCTCAGCGAGGTTGAGGAACATGAAGAGTGATTTTTCTCTATCTCCAGACTTTCATTGCATAATTGCAGCAAGGAGCTTTGCTCCTTGAGGAGAATCATCTTGAGCACTTACGACTTTATAATAAGCAGATGCTTTGAGTGGATTATTGAGGTGAAAAAAATATATATAGGCAAGGTAGTAAGGAGCTTTGTATCCTTTACAGGGATTTTTGAGAGAAGGATCTGTTGTTATTTCCAGGAGGTTATCCTCTTTTAGTATCTTTTCTATTTTTATAGGGTCACAAAAATTTTTAATTCCTTTGAGTCAAAGAGTTTCTCATTGCCTGATATTATTCTCCTGTTGTTCAGTTGGAAGTTTTTCATATCTTGAGTTGTACTCAGGAAGGAGTAATTGTCCTATAATGTAAGGACTCTCGAAATAGGGGTTAAGGTCTGTAATAAGATCAAGAATAGCAAAGAGGTACTTTTTATATTCAGATCTGAGAGCATTTGATCAGATATATTGGATAGCCTCTATCCAGTACAGGTCAGCAGCGAGGTTCTTAAATCATAGACTTGAAAACTTCGCTGCTTCTTTTCATGGAAGAGATTCAGGATGATTTACTCTCTCCGCTTGAAGGGTTTTATGTACTCTGTAATTTTCAGTATTTACATAGAAAAACCATCAAAAACAAAGTACGAGAGAAATTCATACTCCTATATTTCTTATAGTAAGGATACTTTTTTTACTGAGCATATTTTTAGTTGAGTTGATTTATAAATGAGGATCTAGATATCATCTCCATCGATATCTATGGTCATTTTTGAGTCTTTTTTGCAGAGATGAATTCTTCTATCATGGCCTTCTCCTATGCTCTTTGTATAGGCACTTTTAGCTTGTTCAGAAACATAGGAGTGAACTTTTTTTCTTTCGTAGGCTGTAAAGAAAGGGAGCTTTATTTCTGTCCCTGAACTTTCTACAAGGTCTATCTTGGTTTGTATATAAGATAGAAGCTTTTCGTCTTTTTGCTTCATGTAGTCATTTACTTCTAGATGAATAACAATATGTTCTCCGGAAGTCCTACTAACTAAGAGCTTGAGAATAGAACCCATAAAGTCTATATTTTTCCCATGAGGACCAATCAAAATATTGGAGTCTGTACTTTTGATTTTTATAAGGAATATTTTTTCAGCTTCTTGTATGATGGTGAGTTCAGAATATTCAACCCCAAGCTTGTCAAAAAAGTTAGAAGCAATTTGTTGTATAGAATCTTTCATTTTATGCCTAATATTTGTAACGCCTATAGCCTCAGATTAACGAGTTTTTAGTGTTTTACAAGTTTTTATATTCTTTTGACAAAATAGCAAAAAAAACTATATTGTGCTGTGTAAAAAGACCTATTATAGAATAGGTTCTTTCAATTTATTTTCATTATAGTTACAATTTTCCTGATATGACGACCAACGTAGACGATTATTATTCGAACTTACAAACATCTTGAGGAGATGCTTCTAAAGGGAAGAAAAAGATCATTGTAAAAAAGAAGCTAAAACTTAAGCTAAAACCAAAAAAGAAGATTGAGATAGTTGCTAAGGAACCAAAAGAAGAAATTCCACAAGGATCCCAAGATACGACACTTTCTCCTTTAAAAACAGAACAAGTTCCTAAGAAAAAAGGATACCAAGTTATTCGCGCAAAAGAGAATACAGTAAAACCATCCTTTTCTGCATGAAAATCTGCTAGTAGACCTTCATCACAGGGTAGTAGCGACAAGAAGTTTCCAGTAAAATTCAAGGCAGGATTTTCTAATGCTCCTGGAAAACTTCCACAAAAAAGAGATGAGACATACACGAAGAGAAAATCAAAGCTTTCTCCGTATCATAAGAATACCAAACATAAAGGAGGGTATCTCGATGATGGTGGTTTTACGAGATCAAACAAGATAAAAACAAAGAAAAAAGAGGAAAAGAGAATAGAAGACATAAAACAAAATCTGGTTGATCGTACAGGAGAAACAGTGAATATTCCTGATATTCTTTCACTCAAAGAGTTTTCTGAAAAACTTGGTGTTGCTCTTCCGAAACTTATGGCAGAATTTATGAAGAATGGACTCATGGTAAACATGAATTCCCCTGTTGATTTTGATACGGCTACAATTATATCAGAAGCCTTTGCAATAAAGGTTATAAGAGAAGATGCAGTAGGAGTAAGTATGGATGAAGTTTTAGCTGGAAATATCTCTGAATTTCTCAAAGAAGATGATAGTTCAGTTCTGGTAGCAAGGCCACCAGTTATTAGTATTATGGGACATGTAGATCATGGGAAAACATCACTTCTAGATTATATCAGAAAAGAAAAAGTAGCAGAAGGAGAAGCAGGAGGGATTACTCAAAGTATAGGAGCATACGAGGTAGAACATGAAGATAACAAGATAACTTTTCTAGATACTCCAGGCCATGAAGCATTTTCTATTATGCGTTCAAGATGAGCAAGATCTACGGATATAGCAATCCTGGTTGTTGCAGCTGATGAATGAGTAAAACCTCAAACAATAGAAAGTATTAATCACGCGAAAGAAGCAGGTATTCCTGTTATTGTTGCTATCAATAAAATGGATAAAGAAGGAGCAAATCCTGACCATGTAAAAGGACAACTTTCAGAAAACGGACTTACTCCTGAGGACTGGGGAGGAGAAACTCCTATGGTTCCAGTTTCAGCACTTACAGGGTTTGGGGTAGATTCTCTTTTAGAGATAGTACTTCTAGTTGCTGAGATGCAAGAAATAACAGCAAATCCTGATAGGAGAGCTGTAGGAACTGTTATAGAATCACACTTAGATACAAAGCTTGGACCTGTCGCAACGGTGCTCATTAACACGGGAACTATACACAAGGGAGATGATATTGTATGTAGCGATTCTTATGGAAAAGTAAAAATCCTTAAAAATTATAGCTCTAAATGAGTAAAACTAGCAACTCCATGATCTCCAGTTTTGATAGTAGGTCTTGATAAAGTTGTAAACGGAGGAGATATCCTCCAAGCTGTTAAGTCAACAGAGATAGCGAGAGAAAAAGCTATTGCTTACAAGGAAGTTCTACGTAATCAACAAGGAATGAAATCATCTCAAATAGATATGTTGATGATGAAAATCAAATCAGGAAACCTCAAGCAACTTAAAATAGTTGTGAAAGCAGATCTTAACGGGAGTCTTGAGGCTATCAAAAACACTCTTCTTAAGCTCTCAACAGAAGAAACAACGGTATCTATTATCCATTCAGG
>JAMOOA010000196.1 GCA_027066255.1 Candidatus Altimarinota bacterium
TTACAGAAGGAGACATTCATATGTGCGAATGAAGTGATGCTATCTTGATAGCCTTCTGAGTTGATGTTGTGCCAAGTGCTAAGCGTATTCTTCGTGATGCAAAAGTAGAGTTTATAGAGAGTAAAATCATCTATCATATCACGGAGAGAATAGAGAAAATAGTAACAGGGATGCTTGATCCAAAAGAAGAAGAAATCATACTTGGGAGCCCAGTTGTTGGAGGAATATTCTTTACCTCTAAGAAATTTATGGTTATTGGGCTCATTCTGAGTGAAGATCAAAAGATAGAAAATGGAGCAAAAATACGTGTTATACGTAAAGATAAAGTCGTATGAAAGTGAGAAATACTTTCTCTCAAACAGTGAGTAGAGGAAGTGAAGTCCCTAGAAGGACCGACAGAGTGTGGTATTAAGTTTTCGGGTAACGTAGAACCAGAAATGAAAGATATACTTGAGGTGTATAAAATTGAAATAAAATAATAAAAAGTTTATTTTCCTATAACATTATATTTATGTCCTTCCTTGATAGCGTTCAGTTTTTCAAAACCCTTTCTTCAGGTGATCGACAACATCTTTCATATTTTTGCCAAAAAAAGACCCTTCAAAAATGAGAAGAACTTTTTCATCAGTGAGATGAACCGAATGCATTTTATGTTGTTATATCAGGATCCTTTGCTGTGGAAAAAGAAAAAGATGGTATAATTCAAGAACTTTGACCGGTTCAAGCAGGAGATATACTCTGAGAAATGTCCCTTTTTGGAAAGGAACATGCGAGAAATGCAACCATTGTAGCGAAAGAAGATTCTGAACTTATCACCATTCTGGATTTTAGCATCAAAGAACTCACCAATAAAAACCCAGATATTCTTGAAAAAATACAGAAAATTATCAAGCAAAGAAGCTCTCAATAAAGAGAGAAATGAAGGAATATAAAAAAAGTTAAAAAATCATTTGCACAATTGATTTTTTTCGATAGAATGCGCGGGCTTTTAAATGAGAAAAACATAGTACATTTATGTCAAAGGAAGATAAAATTGAGGTTGAGTGAATTGTTATCAAAGCACTCCCTAGTCTGGTTTTTGAAGTTCAATTACCAGCGGATTTTGGTGGTGGTACCGTACAAGGATACCTCAGTGGAAAAATGAGAAACAACTACATCAAAATTATAGAAGGAGACACAGTAACAATAGAACTTAGTCCGTATGACCTTTCAAAAGGAAGAATTACTTTTAGAGGAGTAAAGAAGAAGCCAGAAGATAACGAAGAGAAAGCAGCATAAATTATATTACCTATTTAATACATACTGGATATGAAAGTAAGACCTTCAGCAAAAAAGATGTGTAACAATTGTAAAATTGTAAACAGAAGATTTAAAGGAAAAAGATGTGTAAGAGTTATATGCTCTGACCCAAAACATAAACAAAGACAGGGATAATTACTATTTAATTTGAATATATTATGGCAAGAATTGCAGGTGTTGTTTTACCAAATGGAAAACATGTTGAGATAGCTCTCACCTATATTTACGGTATCGGAAGATCTATATCTAAAAGTATACTTGAAACAGTAAAGATAGAAGGAACCAG
>JAMOOA010000197.1 GCA_027066255.1 Candidatus Altimarinota bacterium
TTCCATCTATACCACAAGAATACTGCATATACTCTTCTCCAGATCATTGATGTAAGAGCTTTTCATAAAATTGATTCCCAAAATCGTAATGTTCCGATATATTCTCTTTTGCTGCGTTTATATTATTTTCTTTTTCTATTCTTTTTTTAAAAAGAAAATAATCCAAGACTTTATACCAGCTCTTCTCATCTAGCCATTTACGAAGAATATAATTTTGTTTCAAAAATTCTTCTAATGCCTCATCTTCCTCCATTCATGAATTCGATATATCATACTTTCCACGCATATATTTCTCTCATAGATTGAGTCATGGATTAAAATAAAGTGAAACTCATCTCCATATTCTTTTCAGTAAATTTGTAGTCTTGTGATCTATGACTATATGTCTTTTTCATATAGAGTGCCCTTCTGAAGGAAATGCAAAGTGGAATTTCTTCCAGAGGAATTGATTTATGTGTCACAAAGAAAGAATATTATCTACTTCCTGAACTACTTCGTTATATATCTCTGGTGATTGTTTAATATTGATAACTTCCCCATCATTCATTTGTAGTGACAATAGCTTATTACATCTATCCAGAATAAGAACTCTTGCTTCTCATACAGGTAACGAAAGACTATCACCATCTTTCAAAAGAATATTCCTGAGTATAGGGTATATTTTGATTTCAGATACTTGAGAAGTCATAATTCTTTACATGTTTATTATAAATTGAGAGTATCAAAAAAAATAAGTCAATCAAGTTATTTTTACAACAAAAAAGAACCTCTCAGTTTGAGAGGTTCTTTTTTTCTCTTTCTTTACCCTCCACTCGGTAACGCTTCACAAACAATCCCGTCTTTGTCTCTATCGAGACCATAGATATCAAGTTTGAGTGCATTTTCTATACCTGCATTGTTTGCTTCTATTTCAGCAGCACACTTGTTGTAAGTAGCTTGCGCGTCTCTTTGAGTTTGAAAGTTATCACAGTTTACATCAGCTTTGACACATTCTCAGATAAGACGAACTGTATTTCCTTCCCCATCTTTTACTGATTCTACTCTTGATTGCTCCAGATTCCCTGTTTCCCAGAGTTTTCCGAGATCAAGATCATAGTCATATACTTCCATCCCTACAGCTCCAAGTATGAGGATAATAAGACCTATCATCAGCCATCTCACTTTTTCAAAAATAAAGGCAATAAGTGCCATGATGACAATAAGAACGATAAGAAAACCTATCCTATGCTTTTTGCTCTTTCTCCACTCAGAAAAACCCATAATCAGAAAATAAAAAAATAAATTCCTAAAAATTATAGGAATTTATAGGTTTTGTGCAAATTTGACTAAGTTATCCAGAAAAGCATCTTTCCTAGTAGAGGCTATTATGAACAAGGAGTTCGAGGAAATAATATTCTTTTTGAAGTAAGCGTACGAATGTACGAGTCTGAAAAAAGATATTATTAACGAAGAAATCTGAAGTTTAGGATAGCCTCTACTACCACCTCTTGAAGCTTGGGCAATCTTGGATAATATTTATGAGAGAAAATCCAGGATGTTCTATTGCTTCCTTTATCAGTTCTTTGAGTCATTTAAAATCATTACTATATCCTACTTTCGCAAAGCTACATCCTGCATCTTGAGCGAGTTTCAGAGGTTCAAACGGAAGAATTGTATTCCCTTCTGGAGTCGTTTTTGTCTTGGCTCCTATTGGAGTCATAGGACTTGCTTGTCCGGTAGTAAGTGCGTAGTTTTCGTTATCAAAAACGAGGTATACCATATCGAGGTTCTTACGACACGCATGGATAAAGTGCCCCATTCCTATACCATATCCATCTCCATCTCCTCACATAATCACAACTGTGAGATCTGGATTTGCAAGTTTTACTCCCGTTGCAAATGGAACAGCTCTCCCATGAAGCGTTTCTGCTGCATATCCATCAACATATTGGCTCGCTTTTCCTGAACATCCAACTCCAGAAACCACTACTCTATCGTGAGAAGCTATTTCCAGTTCCTTAAATGCATTTTTGAGTGCCATAATGATGAGAAAGTCACCACATCCAGGACACCATTGTATGTCTGTAAGTCAGCTACGCATAGTTTTTTATAAGTTATTTTCAAAAAAAGTTTTCAATTTTTCTCTGTTATCTTCTCATTTTTGGTACCAAAACGTTGGTATTCCTAGACTTTTTCCACATTTTACAGCATCTTCGTTATGTTCAAAGTACACAACATCATCTTTAGTAAGACCAAATTCAGCAAAAAATTTCTCAAAATATACTGGGCTGTCTTTGTCTGGGTTATGAGCGAGACTATATACCTCATAGGGCATATCAACAATTCCAAGACTTATTTTTTGGTCTTCATTTGCATTGGTTACAATAATTTTCGGATTCTCATACTGCTCCAAGAAATTCTGTAAATCTTCGTTTACACCGTCCTCTGTTACAAATGTATTCCATGCATCAACGAGTATTGTTTTCATAGTTTTTATATTAATGTTTCATTTCATACTTTTCTTGCTCTTATTGTTGTGTCTAAATCTATTCAGAGATGTAATCACACTCAAACCAAAAGTTGTAGTCAGGCCATAAGTTCTATATATCAATCAAATCAAGGCATTGATGGAATCTTTATCGTAGGAAAGATACTATCCTTAGAACTTATAGAATACACTGACATCCCTACTCCATCAACGAGAACTTCTTTAATCTTTTGTTCCTCTTCTTTAAATGGATTTATCAGAACCACAACGTCCTTTTTATCCATAACTTCTTCAATTCAATGCACAAGGTATGTTCCTTCTAGATAGTCCGATTTTTTTCTGGTTATTTCATTTGTTTTTAAAGTAATCTCTTCTGCAACTCCATTATTTCTTCACGCAAAATATATAGTAGGAGCATTTGATAGTTTCTCAATAATTTTCCCTTCGATTTCTTGTTTCAATACTACTTCAATTTTAAGAGATAATTCCTTAAGCATATCCTTAGTTATTGTATTTCAGAAATACTCTGAAATAAGGAATTGATAAAATAACCCCTGTTCTATAACACTCTTTGTTGCTGCAACTGCATTTTCTTTTCCACAATGCAATATGTGCTCCTCGTCGGCTAACATTCCTAAGGGGGTACTTTCATAGGTTGTAAGACTCACCTTTTTAGAAGACTTATTATTCTTAAATAGTTCAATAACCTCTTTTGTTCTTCATGAATTTGAAGCTCCAAATATAACATAGTCTTTTAGATTTAACTCTGACGACTGAATTGCTCATTCTGTTATAAGAAAAAGTTCTGAGCTATGTTTTAACGTATTGTAAATGACATTTTTAGCAGGAAACATACGAGAAGACCCCTCTCACGTTAAAAGTATTTTCTTACTCTCTTTGATAAGCATCAGAATTCTTGATAGATCTTTAGTATGAAAATCTCTTACAACAGAGACTGTTTCAAACATTTCTTTTATAATCGTAAAATCTTTTTTTTCTTTCATTTCTAAATTTTAATTTAAAATACTTTTTATATTAATGTCTCAAAATCTTCATAATAAAATGGATAAAGATCGTACTTCCTGAGGTTTCGTATTGCAAGACCATCTACATATTTGAGTCCGAGTTCCTTGGTGATATAATTCTCGAGTTGCCCTGAATAGTTACTTTCTACAAATATAACTTCGTCCTTCCTTTCAAGTTCTTGCTTGAGTCTCTCATCAAGTGGTTTGAGGAATTTGATGATGATGAGTCCAAACTCAGGGTTGTTTTTTATAAATTCTTTTGCCGTGTAACTCGTATAACTCATAGTGAGAATCATTTTTCTTGCCTCTGGATTAAATACCTCATATCCTGGTATCCCCTCCTTTTCATAGAAGTTTTCAAGTTTTTTCCATCTTTTCTCAGTCATAGCCTTTTTCATCTCAGAACTCTCTGTTGTTGTTCCGTATTCATCATGTTCATAACTACTCGCAATGAAGTCTCCATTTGGAGTTCCTGGTTTTGTATATGGAGATATTCCATCATCAGTGAGTTCATACCTCTTGAAATCTGCAGTTGGTTTCTCGACAAGTTTCCCTCTATCAATTCCTGGAGTTTTTAGTTCCTGATCAAGCGTTGCTTTTCATTCAGAGTACTGTTTATCTGTGAGGATGATAACAACAGTTTGGTATTTTTGAGCCAAATTGAGTGCATATCCAGAGAGATAGTACCCATCTTCAAGAGTACTTGGAACTATCACGATATGATCAAAGTCTCCAAATGAAGGATTGAGTGCGAGATTGATATCTCCTTGTTCTGTGAAGGTTGGAGTTCCGGTACTGGGACCAGCTCTCTGAGAAAAAACCATGACAATTCAGAGTTCTGTTTGTTGAGAGAAACTAATTCCTTCTACCATGAGTGCAAATCCTCCTCCAGAAGTTCCAACCATACTACGAGCTCACGTGAAGCTTGCTCCGAGAGCTGACATAATGACGGATATCTCATCCTCTGCTTGAAAGAAATTGACCTTCTTTGAGTTGATAACCTCAGTCAACACTGTGGAAGCTGGAGTCATAGGATAAGCTGCGTAGTACTCTAACCCGTTATCTATAGCTCCATAAGCTATAGACTTATTTCCATAATACGTCTTCTTTGGTTTTCCTACCGATTTCATTTTTGGAAAATCGTTTTCTGTCTTTATATCATAGGACTTCAAAATATCTTGAAATATTTCAAGATTCTTGTCTACCATTTTTTGCCCCTTTCTTGCAAAGACTCTCTCTATTTCTGATTCTATGAGTTTTGTATCAATACTCAGAAGCTTTACTAAAACAGATATGAGATAGGTATTATCATATTTATCGTCTATTTCTATATCCAGAAGTTGAAACTCATCAAAACTGATGTCTTGAGATTTGAGTTTGTCTGCATGTTTTGTATTTACAATGATGGTTCCTCATTTTTTGAGATTTTTAAGTGAAGATTTGAGGTTATCTGCATCCAGAGCAAGAACTATATCTATAGCTTTTGATATATACTTTGACTTATCGGATACAAATATATCAAAATAGTTAATCCCCCCTTTTATAAGGGATTGATACTCTATATCGGTATTTACATGATATCCTAACTCTGCAAATACATCTGATATGATATCTGCTGTTGAGTTCATCCCGAGACCTGCTCTTCCAGTAACGCGTATATTGAACCT
>JAMOOA010000198.1 GCA_027066255.1 Candidatus Altimarinota bacterium
ATATATTTTCAATACATTATATTCCTCGACCTCTTGGAGTATCACCATCATGTAATACAGCATCAGAATGCAATAATTTTACTGCCTTTGCTGAATCTCTAACCTTTAAAGCACTTCTCTCTAACATCTGCTTTTCGAAATCTTCCAGTAGTGTTCTTCGTAGTCATTTTTGTCTCCACTCCGAATCTGGACCACATTTTGTAGCAATATCTCGAGCTAAATCTAATGCGTCCAGAATTGCCTGATTAGCTCCTTGCCCTTTGAATGGACTCATCGGATGGATTGCATCTCACAGGAGCGTGATATTTCAGAAATTCTCCAAAAATTCTGGTTCAAGTACTTCTCTATCATATACTGGATACCCTGAGATGAGAGAAGCGTCTGTCGCACCGAGTATTTCAGGAATAGGTGTATGCCAATTTCACAATCGACGAGTTCCCTCCTGTTTTAATGCTTCAGGGCCCTTCTTGCTCAATATCTTCGCGTCTTCTTCAGGCATCGGAAAACTGAGTTGCCACATAATAGTATTCTCATCATAAGGCATCATATATATTCGTTCGTGTCCATTCACCGTCTGGAAAACAGTTGCTCAGTCCAGAAGTGGACTCGAGATATCACTCAATGCCTCAAGAGGACAAATACCTAGTATCACAATACAACCCAGATATTGAAGTGGTGAGCTATCTTCTCCTATCAATAAACTACGAACACAACTACGTATACCATCTGCTCCAACCACTAAATCAGCTGTAGTTCTTTGTTTCCTGTCACCCACTTGAAACTCCAATTCAATCTGTCATTTTGAATTTTGAGATAGATCTTTCAAGCGATACCCCCACAAAAAACCTCTATCATCATGCAATTGACCTAGTAATTCAGAACGCAGAGCCTGTCTTGAAATATGTATATTTCTTCGTTTTGTTGTTTTTAAAATTTCTGTTTCTATCCATTTTCTTACACCCCATTCTCCGATGATTTTTCCTGATGTATTATGTACCACATGTCTTGTAGAGGTCAGACCATCTTTTAGTTCAAATACCCCCAATCATTGGGTGGCTTTACTTGCTTGTTGAAGTGTCAATCCGTATCCTTGAGCGCGCGCATCAAAACTCTCATCTCGCTCATACAGCGTATAAGGAATTCCCCTGTGAAGGCAAGCAACAGCAAGAGCTATTCCTCCTATCCCACCACCAATTATCGCAATAGTTGGATAATTTTTTGTATCCACTTCAGGGATATTATCGCAAGACACCAAACCAGAACCAGTACAATCTCGACATATATCTATATGGGGTATGAGTATTTTTGGCTGAGTCACTCAGGCACGTCCTTCTTCGAAATACTTAAGACGTCTTGCATAACGACGGCGAGCTCGCTTCGAAATAGTAAGCGTTATTTTTCCACGTCACCCACATCTCTCACAAGGTTTATGATAACATCTCATATATTATATTTCTTAAGATTTTCAATAATATTACTTAGTTTACTCAATAGTTCAAACCCAGTTCCCTGCTCCTCATTTCACTAAATGTATCAATTCTTTCGTCAAAAAAAAATCGCTTATCATAGCGATTTTATTCTCAAAAATGTATTGGAGCGGGGGACGAGGTTTGAACTCGCACACCCAAGGGTTGAAGCCTTAGTACACTCACTCTATTATGTTACCCCCGCAAAATCGCTATTTAGCGAGAAGGAGTATATGTACAGAGCCCTTTTGTGTCAAATTTATTTTTTGCCTTTAGGATAGAAAAATATATAGTACACAGTATACTTTACCATCAAATATCTTCCTTATGAATCTGAATTCTGTTATATCTATTGCTGAAAAATTATATAATACTATTATGGGGAACGTTGAGAACCTTTGACCAAAGATCATTGGAGCTCTCCTCGTGATACTTTTTTGAGCTATTATCTCTTATGGAGTATATAGATGTATCATGTATGTATTTTGGAAGTTTAGCATAGATGAATTTATCGATAAGGTTTGGGATGGTTTCGAAGAACGTACAACTCAAATAGTTGATAAAAATCCTGATGATAATGCTCAAAAAACAGCTGAATTGTCGAAACCAAAAAAAGTACGTTACGATAAAATGATAGCAAAAGCTACTTCCTACTATTTGTTTCTCTTGTTTTTCAGATGGGCTGTTATCATTGTTGAAATTACCGAGGTTGAGATCTTTCTACAAGACCTCATAGCCTATCTCCCAAGCCTTTTTATCGGTATAACGATAGGATTTTTCGGTCTTAGATTTGCAAACTCTGTCCATGACATCATCTATCAAGCACTCGAACTGACCAAAGAAAAAACCAGCAAGATAATCGCGACTTGAGCAAAAATCATTATCATGTTTTTCACGCTCATGATTATGCTCAACTACATAAAAATCGTTGATCAATTTATTATCAACGCACTCTTTCTTGGTTTTATCACCACACTCACTATTGCTCTTGGGCTTTCCTTTGGACTCGGAGGAAGAGATATAGCAAAACAAATACTCGAAAGTTTTAGAAAGTAATGAAACAAGATTTTTTAGACTACATCTCAGAAACGTTTGAATTTTCAGAAGCAGAGCTTCAAGAATTTGAGGCTGCTTTGTCTATTCCACTCAAAAAAACCATTCGTGTAAATACTAATAAGATATCTATAGCAGACTTTCAGAAGCGTGCTCTAGAAAACAACTGGACTCTCACAGAAACATCTCTGTGAAAAAACATGTTCTATATAGATAGAGACGATACTTCTGTTGCTCTCTGACATACTCTAGAACACATATCAGGATACTTTTATGTTCAGGAACTGGCTGCGAGCAGCTCTCCCTATTATATGACTGATGATACAGTAGATGAAGGTGAATACACTATCCTCGACATGTCAGCCAGCCCTGGTGGGAAGACCACACAACTGGCTGAGTATTATCCAAATTCCCTCATCATCGCGAATGAGATAGACAAAACTCGCATGCGACAGCTTCATGAAAACCTCGATAGACTTGGAGCAAAAAATAGCTTTGTTACCAACTATGATGGACGATTCTTGAAAAACTTTCCCGAGACTTTTGATAAAATACTCCTTGATGCTCCTTGTTCTGGAGAAGGAACAGCTTATAAATCTGACGATGCTCTCAAATACTGGAACCTCAAGAACATAAAACAGGTTGCTAAACTCCAGTTTCAGCTTCTTGAGTCAGCTTTTATTGCGCTCAAAGTCTGAGGAGAACTCGTATACTCCACATGCACTCTCAACCGTATAGAAAACGAGGAAATCATCAACAAACTCACTGACAAATACTGAGACTTTTTCAATATCATTTCTCTCTCAGACAATCTTGATACTCCCCTCATCCGTGCATGGCCACACAAAAACAAAACCGGATGATTTTTTGTAGTAAAGTTAAGGAAAAATAGTTCTTTTGAAATCGAGATAGACACAGAAAAACTCCAAACACACACCCAGGGATTTGAAAAAATCTCAAGAAAAGACAAGAAACAGATATCGGGGTATCTGAAAAAAAGTTTTTGACTCAAGCTTTCAGGAAAGTTCTATGTCTACAGAAATGAAGTCTACTACACAGAAAAAAACATAGATTTCTTTTGGGAGCACTTCTTCCTTTTTAAAACAGGAATCAAGATAGGGAAACTCGAGAATGGTACATTTGAACCAAACTTTTTCTTATGAACAAACTTCTGAGTATTTGAAAAAAAGAGCATAGAAGTGGATAAAGAGTCTATAAATAGACTCTTGCGTTGAGAAGAGGTTGCTATGAATAATAGTACATCTGACGGGCATTATCAAGTATCTCACAACTCGTTTCTCGCGGGAATGGCACGAATAAAAAATGGAAAGATGAAGAGTGTACTAGAAAGTAGGTTTATGAGAAAATAAGGAATAAAATTATGCAATACAAAGTCTTTGGCTGTAAGGTCAACAAATATTATACAGATAAGTGGCTTAATTCCGAATACCTCAGAGATAAAACGGGAACTTTTGTTGCGAGTTGTGTTGTGACTGATAATGCAAAGCGCAAGTGGATTCGCTTCGTAAAAAAAGAACTTCAAAATCTCTCTGGAACACAGAAGATATATATATCTGGATGTGGAGCATTCAAAGATGGAAAAGCTCAGAGTGATTTCTTCGGCCTCTATCCTGATCTTGCAGTATTTAAAGACAGAGTCGAAATACTTGATGAAGAACCAGTAAAAGATGCAAGGCCTAAAACTCCCCCTCCTGCTAACGCAGGTATCCCCCTCGATGAGGGGGAACAAATAGAGCCTCCTTCGCAAAGGGAGATGTCCGAAGGATGAGGACAGAGGGAGTTATGAAAAAACAAAATCAATCTTTCAAAACTCAAAAAACTCCAAAAAACTCAAATCTATACTAAGAAATTTATACTTATCCAATGAGGATGTGATAGTTTCTGTACGTTTTGTCTCACTGTTAAAAAACGTGGAAGACACTATTATAGAGCCAAAGAAGATATCGTAGAAGAGATAGTTGAGTTTGAACAATCTGGAGGAAAAGAAGTCGTTCTCACAGGAGTCAATCTTTCAGCTTGGGGATTGGACACCACCAATGATATTCATAAATCTCGCTTTGCAGAACTCCTCAGATATATACTTGATAACACCTCTATTCCAAGAGTACGTATCTCATCTCTCTGACCAGAATTTATCACTGATGAGGTTCTCGAGATACTTACAGAAACACGCATTTATCCACACTTTCACTTTTCTATCCAATCAGGATCAAGTGATGTTCTCAAATCTATGGCTCGTCATTACGATAGAGGGTATATGAAGGAACTTCTACAAAAAACTCAAGATATCCAAAGAAAAGACGGAGTCGATATCTCTATAGGAGCTGATATCATTGTTGGATTTCCTGGAGAAACAGAAGAGGACTTTATCAAAACATATAATCTCGTCAAAGACTTCAACATCACCAAACTCCATGCATTTCCCTTTTCTGCACATACGATGGGAGAGTCTGTCCCTGCAGGGAGTTTCAAGAATCAAGTAAGTGAAGGAGATAAAAAAGACCGTATGAATCGTTTACTAGGTCTTGGAGAGAGAAATAGAGAAGCATTTATAGAATCTCAGAAGTGAAAAACACTCAAGGTTCTGATAGAAAGACAGTCTTGAAATACTTTTTC
>JAMOOA010000199.1 GCA_027066255.1 Candidatus Altimarinota bacterium
ATGATTATAAAAAAGGTCTTAGAAAATGTAGAAGTGAAATAATTATGAAAACAGAGCAATTTAAAAAAATAGACATAAAAACAAGGCAGATTGTAAATACACTTTTTCTTGGAAATTACAAGGCAGCTTTTAAGTGAAGAGGATTGGAATTTGATGATTTCAGAGAGTATATGTATGGAGATGATGTACGACACATCGATTGGTTGGTGTCAGCAAGAGAAGGAAAAACAGTGATTCGCAGGTACAGGGAGGAGCGTGAGATAGAAATACTCTTTATTCTTGATAGTTCTCTCTCTATGCAGTTTTGAGAATCAAAAACTAAGAGACAGATGCTCGAAGAGATGTTTTATATACTCGGATTTTCTGCTATACAAAATGGAGATAAGATATGAGCAATGATTTTGAATGGAGAAACAGAAAAATACGTCCCGTTTAAAAAGTGAAATCATTCTTTGTTTCAGATACTTCGAGAACTTGAAAAAGTAACCTCTCAACTATCCACTCAAGAACTTTCTTTTGATTTTCTTAATCGAACGAAGATAAAAAATACTCTTATATTTGTTATCTCAGATAAGCTTGAACTTGACGAGAAATCATTAAAGATAGCAAAACTCAAAAACGACATCATATACATACATGTTTCTACTGATTTTGAAAATACTCTTTCGGGGCAAGGAATGCACTTTTTTCAAAACGGAAAGCAAGAACTCTGTATTGACCTAGATGACACGAAAAAAAGAGGACAATACATCAAAATGAGACAGAAAAAACTTGAGAAGATGAAGAGAGAGCTTTTGACTAAAAACATAGATTCTATTTTTATAAATGAAACAAAGAATCCGTACAAAGAAATTTTAGCACTTATGAAAAAAAGAGAAATATAATTATGAAAACAATATATAAAATAACCCTTACGGCATTTCTATTCCTTTGTTACATATCTACGGTATTTGCAGAAAGTAGCATCACTCTCTCCACGGATAATGAGACTCCTCAACTAGGAGAGACCTTTACAGTAGAGGTGCAGATAGAGTTTGACTCCCTAGAGCCTATTTCGACTATTAGAATTCCTGGAATAGAAGCATTTGAGCAGTTTTCTGTGATGCAACAAGAGTCTTCACAGGTGTCAGGGACACAAGTACAAAAAACATCCTCTATTATTTTTTGACTCAAGCCGAAAGACGAAGGAGATTTTGAGATATGACCGATTTCTGCAGATTTTAGTGGAGCAACTATATCTTCAAATACACTTTATATCTCAGTTTGAAGTGGAAGCCTCAATTCTTCCTCTCAAATAAAACCCAATATAAAAAAAACTGAGCAAAAGAAAGAGCAGAATGTGAAAAACACTGAGAAAGAGTGAAGAAATCAAGAAATCAAATGACTTAAAAAAACACATCTTACTTGGACGATTATCCCGATCATACTCGTTCTGTTTCTCGGGGGCTTTTATTTCCTTGTACAGCTCCTTTTATCCCAAAGTAAGAAAACAAAAAAACAACAAGAATTACCACAAGAAATACCAAATTATAAAAAGGAACTTCAAAAGATAAAAAAAAGAATAGAAACACTCTCCAAAACTGAATTTTATACAAGTCTCCATAGTATTATCAGAAAGTACTTTTCCCAATCTCTCGGTATTAGAGATGCAGAAACGCTTACTCTTTCAGAGATAAAACCTTTATTAGAAAAACACCCAGAATTATTGAAACTTTTTTCTCTTTCATATACGCATGAATTTAATGAGAAGAGAGGAAGTGTGAAAATAAGAGAAAAAACTCTAGAAGATTATATACAATTATTCTAAAGATATGTTTCCAGATATTATATTCTTACATATTCTGTGGATAACCCCCAGCATACTCTTGGCTATATTTTTAGTGTACCAATCACTTCAAAAAAGCAAGAACTATAATTTTCTGTATCTCTCAGATTTGGAAAAAATATACAAAAGAAGTACTCCTTTATATCCTATATTTATCATACTTCTTTTTTGTATTACTCTTGTTTTTTGACTCATTTTAGCTTCTCCAGTAAAGAGAGTAGAAACAGAAAAAATTAAAAAAAATGGGATAGATATAGAAATAGTAGCAGATACGAGTTATTCTATGATAGCAACAGACATACAACCATCACGTATAGAAGTAACCAAAAAAGTAATATCAGAATTTATTTGAGAAATCAAAGCAGATAGGGTGGGGATGATACTTTTTGCAGGGAAACCATTTAACTCTGTCCCTCTTACTTTTGATTATGATTTTTTGAGAGATTTTATTTCTGAAGTTTCTGTTGATACAATTAACCAAGAAAGACGTCAACTTTCGGGGACAGCTATTGGAGATGCTCTTTTACTTGCAGGAAAGACACTATTACAAAAAGAAGATCGAGGGTGAGAGAAGGGTGAGAGAAAGAAGATAATTATTCTTCTTACCGATGGTTCAGCCAATAGATGAGTAGATCCACTCGTAGCTCTTTCGTATCTCAAAGAAAATCATATCAAGACATACACTATTGGGGTTGGAAAAGATAAAGACACGACTATTGCTCTGATTGATAGTTTTTGATTCCAACAACACTTACAAGTGGGAGGAATTGATGAAAAAACTCTCAAAAAAATAGCAACAGAAACATGAGGAAAGTATTATAGAGCTGACTCGAAAGAAACACTTGAAAAGATATTTTCAGATATAGCAAAACTAGAGAAAAAAGATATAGAAGTAGAAACATTGACACTGAACAATCCTCAAGATACCAAATTTATCTTTGTTTTACTGATATTGTTTGGATTTCTAGGAGTACTTGTATTTCATAAACGCTTTGAGGTATAAATTATGAGAAACTATAATATATTTTTCCCAAAATATCTTTGAAAGGCAGCACTTGGAGTGAGTTTTGTATTCCTTCTCGGAGCCTTGTATGTATCATTTTGAGATAAAGAACATCAAAAATCACAAAACCCTTTCAATACCAGTATTGTTCTGGATGTATCACTCAGTATGAATGTTTGGGATGGAAATTCTGATGAAGAATCCAGATTAAAAGTAGTAAAACAAAAAATAACTAATATCGTCTCGACCTTACCACATAATTTTGCTCTTACTATCTTCTCTGGAACTCCTCAGAGGATTATTCCTCTTACCTCTGATAATGGACTCTTTCTTACATTTCTTTCGGGAGTTCAGCGAGAGAACGTTTCAGAATGATGAACAGATATATCACTCGCACTTGAAGATACTATTCGTAACTTTGTAGATGATGCATCTGGGAATATCATACTCTTTACTGATGGATGAGATGAAGACTTCTCAAATATATCGAAAATAAAAAAAGAACTTAAAAAAAGAGACATAGGATTATTTATTGTATGAGTGGGGACAGAAAAGTGAGGATATATTCCCTACGCAAGGGATGTCTTTGGAAGAGTCTCATACAAAAAATCAAAATGAAGACTGATAACCTCATCACTCAATGAAAAGTCTCTCAAGAAACTTGCTAATGCTCTTTGAGGAACATATATGCACATCTCAGAAATAGGAAATGGAGAAGTATTTCAGATACAAAAGGGAGGAACTATCAGGAAGAAAACTCTTTTTAGTACTACATGGTGATGAGTGTTTCTCGGGTTTTTGTTTTGGATGTATTATGTATTACACTTTTTTATTCGTAAAAACTATTTAAATAGAAAATTATGAAAAAAATAATTCTATGATGTATTATATTTATAGCCCTTTTGATAACGATTTTTTATCAATCGATTACTGACTGGTATCATTTTTCTGAGTGAAAGAAACTCTACAATGAAACAGCTTTTACTGGAGCAATAGAACATTTTATTCGTCTCTCAGATAAATATACAGCTTTTCACAATATTGGAAATAGCTGGTATGAACTATGAAAGAAAAATACAACTTCAAAAGACAAGATGTACTTAACTCAATCTCTTGGTGCTTACTCTGGAGCACTCGAATTGCAAGAAAATGCAGATACGAGGTATAATTATAAGCTTGTGGAAAATCTCTTGAATGAAGATAATAAACAGCAACAAAAAGATGAAAAGCAAGAGCAAGAACAAGAACAAAGTAAGGCAGATAAGCAAGATAGTGAAGGAGAAAATGAAGAACAAGGAAAGCCCACAGGAACAGGATCTCAGGATAAGGAAGATGAGTCAAAAGAGCAAGGAACGCAAGAAAAAGAAACAGAACAAAAGAAATGAGAAATAGACAAACAGCAATCAGATTCTTGAGATAAGGAAAAAACCTGAGAAGAAAAATCTCAAGAAGAATGACAGGAATGAGAACTATCTGAACAATGACAAGAAAAAGGGACGAAGTGAAGTCAATGAGTCTCCTCTCAAGAGAGAGGAGAACAATATCAACTCGAAAATGAGGATAATGTAGGAGAACTCAGTGAGCAAGATAAAAAGAAACTCGAACAATATATAGAGTCACTCAAATATCAACAACAACAGAACCAGCAATTTTACGGAAAAAGGGATGACATAAAAGGAGAGGATATCTTTGACTCATTTTTCAATAGGAATACTGGATGAGAAGAGAACGATTGGTAAGAAACTAAAAAGAGAGACTTACTGTTATTGGTAAGTCTCTCTTTTTATGAGATTTTTCTACATACCAGGAAGTCCTCCACCTCCAGGCATATTCATTCCCATTTGCCCCATAACTCCTTGCATCTTTTCTGCTGCAACTTCTTGAGCTTTTTTCATTCACTTGTTTACTGCTTCCATGATAGCTTTCTCGAGAGCAGTTTGATCCCCGATGATTTTTGTGTCTTCGAACTCTACTTTCTCAACTTTCATCTCACCATTTACAGTGATAACGAGACCATCTACTTCTGCTTCGATGTAGGTGTTTTCGAGTTCTTTTTTTATTTTCATTGCTTCTTGTTGAAGCTTCATGAGTTCACCAGCTTTGCTAAAATCCATATGTATAAAATTATGTAAGTATAAAACGTAGGTATTATAACGAAAAAAACGTTTTATCAAGAAAACTCTTTATTTTTTGCCTCACTCTAAAAGATATGATATTATAAACATATATTATTACTTATAAAAATATTATTATGGCTCAAACAGCAACACAAGATGATGATCTACTCATTATCGAAGATTCTGGAACAGATAGTTCT
>JAMOOA010000200.1 GCA_027066255.1 Candidatus Altimarinota bacterium
TTCAAAAGTCATCTAAATCTAAAATAGACTCATGGGCATTTCCTTCTGCTTGGGCTTTTAAACAGTAATCAAAAACTGCATCTGGACTTAAAACTGGTGTTACATTTCCATCTACATATCACAAGTTCGATCAAAAAAGATTACCATTATCTGAATCTTTGCCTGATGTTTTACCAGCATCATAACGAGTGAAAGAACTTTTATCTCAAAGAAAGAATTCTGCAAGTGACTCTACTAGAGTATTTTTTCCTGCACCAGAAGGTCCTGCAAATAAAACTGACCCAAGTGGTCATTTTCTGAATCAAATAGTGCTTCATAATTTTGAACAAATCTTAGCTAAAACTTGTTTTGCTTCCTGTTGACCAGATACTCTACTATTTAGAAAACGAAGTACATCTTTTCATAGTAAGTTTAATTCAATCAAGTCGTTACTTCCAGAAAGAGTAAATGTTACCCTTTCTCGTCATTTTCATAAAAATTTCTCTAACGCAAAATCCTCTCAATTCTTAGGTTTTTCAGATCATCATTGAGGTCAATTGACATTGTCTCACATGGAAAATTACTTAAATTCTAAACCTTATTCAGATTATAATAAGCTCTTTTGTTATTTTGTCAATATTTGTATTGTTGTAAAGAGATAGGTCTTCTGAATAAACTTCGTCCAACAAGTCATCAGGTTCTTCATCACTGATATCTCAGGAATACCAAAAACAACTCAAAAAAAATACCCATAAAGGGTATTTTTTTAGCTTCACTTTTCTTAAATACTCTTACTGCTTATCAATCTCTGCTCCATAGGAATATGCTTTTTCTAACATAGTATCCAACTCTACATCAGATTGGTTTGTGAGTATAATAACTCCTATTCCTGTATCAAGATTAATACCCATAATAGTTGATGCTCCCTGCTCTCATCCATCATGCCCCCAGATATTGAACTGAGTGTTCATATAAAACATATGGAGTCCCATATCTTCACTTATTTTTGGTACCTGAAGCGTAAGTATTTGTTTGATTGTCTGAGGTTTGAGAAGTTGGTAGTTACGAGATACTCCATCATGTGCAAAGGCTTGTAGGAAATAAGACATATCTGTAACTGTTGATCTCAAACCTCCATTTGGATAATCGGTAAACGTATAGTGCTCTATCGATTTAGTTCCCTCATATGGTTGTACTATTATTTTACTACTTATCTCGTCAAGTCTCCAATACGTAGAGTCCATACCAAGTGGTTCAAAAATATACTTTTTACAGTACTCATTAAAGCTCATTCCTGATATCTCCTCAACAAGTAATCATATCAGAGCTGTTCCTTCGTTTGAGTATTCATTTTCACTTCCTGGTTCAAAGTCATGGAAGTTTTCTTCTTTATCATAAAACTTTCATCCTGGAGTGAAGTAATTTTCTAAAAAATACGATAACTCTACTGGACTATCTTTTCAATAGTAATACTGATCATCAAGAGCCCCTCCATCGGCAATCCCTGAAGTATGTGTCAATAGCATGCGGAACGTTATAGGCGTATCATAGAATGGATGATGTACGTCAAATGGGAGATAGTCATTGATCTCGTCATCCAGTTGAAATTCTCATTTCTCATATAATTGTAAGAGAGCTGTTGCGGTGATGGTTTTTGAAATAGAAGCGAGTAAAAAGAGATGATCTTCTTCTAATGAAATATCCTTTTGTATGTGAGATGTACCTATATACTTTTCATACAACGCTCCGTCTTCATTAAACACAAGAATGGCAAGAGCAGAGATATACTCTTGCTTCATTTGATCTTGTATATATTCATATATTTCAGAGTCTTTTGATTTATTTATGTCTTCCATTTTATATTTTCCAAGGAAATACTGATACTGAAGTGATTCCAAAATGTTTCCTATTAAAGATCTTTTTCTCTCAGAGAGTTTCTTTGTGAGTACCTTTTTAAAGAGTCTTTCTACTTTTTCAGGAGTAACTGAGTCGCGCTCATCTATAATGCTAAACAATTTATTTTCAATTTTTTTTATTATTTGATTGTCTTTTTTTGTAATTTCATAAGCCTGTAGAGAATGAAAAATTCAGAAAATAAAGATAAAAAATAGGGCAATATATATAAATTTTCTCATGACGCATTATTATTTTTTATAATATATATGTATCTTATGATTTTTTTCTTGTTTTCAAAAGTCATCTCCAATCGAGAATAACTACTTGTGAGTGTTTTTTACTAAACTTGCATATAAAAGCGAAATAAATATCATTTTTTTAGTTTATTAAATAATTTTTTCTATGAATAAATACACAGAAACCACTACTGTTTGATATGGAAGTCGTTTAAAAAAATCTATTGTTGGCTTCTTTTTAGGGATACTCATGATTTTTTGAGCTGTATATTTGCTCTGATATAACGAAGGAAGATACGTAGATACAAGGACTGGACTCAACCAGTGAGAAGAAAGTGTTGTTTCTATAAACGCTTCATCTGAAACCTCAAATCAAAAATGACTCGTACATGTGCAGTGAGTCGTAGATGGTGAATGACAGCTTGTTGATGATGTATTTGGTATAGAATCAGACGCTCTCAAACTCAGAAGAGTGGTAGAAATGTATCAATGGACAGAGAATACAGACACAAAGAAAACTGATAATTTTGGAGGAAGTGAAACACGTGAAGTTACTTATAGTTACAACTCAAGCTGGGAGGAAAGGAAAGTAGACTCTTCAAATTTTAGGTACAAGGAGGCTCATATAAATCCTACAGATTGGAAATTTGAAACCATGACTTATGAAAAGAAAAACATCAAAATAGGAAACATTCTCCTTGATGACACTTTTATCAGAAAACTGGACAAAACAATCTCTTTAGAACTCTCTCAATTTGATGTAAAATCAAAAGATGTAGATATAGAACTCGTTCCCTCTGAAAATAAACTCTATGTAGGATGAAAAAATAACGTTCCTCAAATAGGAGACCTCCGTGTTTCTTTTGAGGTAGTAGAAGCTGGTATGGTAACAGCTATAGGAGAACACTCTGACAAACTCCTTTCTACCCATCATACTGAGAATGGAACAAATATAGCTCTCTTGAGTTACGGGAAACTTTCTTCTGAGGAGATGTTTGGTAAGGCGCATAAAACAAATTCCGTTATAACTTGGGGACTCAGAGGACTAGGAATACTCATACTCTATCTCGGTTTCTCAGGTATGCTTGCTCCTCTTGTTATTCTTGCAAAAGTTGTTCCATTCGTCTCTCGTATCATCGGATTTGGAACAGGAATCATAGCGTTTTTCTTGGCTATAAGTGTCTGATTTATCACTATAGCTATCGCTTGGTTCTATGCGAGACCTATTATATCTGTGATAATTATCCTCATCTGAGTAGCCATTGCTGGATGAGTACTCTACTGGAAGAAACAGAAATCCTGAAAAGAACAATCAGCATAAAAACAAAAGAAGCTACCTACGGTAGCTTCTTTTGTTTTTCATGTATCCTCTCTTTCTTTCTTCTTTTTCTGCATTCTTCTTTTTCTTTTGAGCTTTGGTGAGTGGTGCTGTTATCTGTATTGCAAACGGATGTTTTTCCATAACTCTGATTTTTTGCCCTATGAGTTTTTCTATATCGAGCAAGTATTCAAACTCCTCCTCATCACAAAACGAAAGAGCTACTCATTCATTCCCTGCTCTTCCCGTTCTTCCTATACGATGAACATAGGTCTCTGGTTCGTTTGGAAGCTCATAGTTGATAACATACGAGAGACTATCTATATCTATCCCTCTTGCTGCGATATCGGTTGCTATAAGGACTCTCGTTTTTCCTGATTTGAAGCTCGCAAGAGCTCTTTGTCTATTGTTTTGAGACTTGTTTCCGTGAATAGCTTGCGCGCTTACTCATACTCTATCCAATTCTCTCACTACCCTATCAGCTCCATGTTTTGTTCTCGTAAATACTAAGACAGAGGTCATTTTCTTGTTTTCCAAGATTCCTGCTAGAAGTGATTTCTTGTCTGCCCTTTTTACAAAAAACACTGCTTGAGAAACTTTATCAGCTGTAGAAGAAACAGGAGTTACTTCTATTTTGATAGGATTGTTGAGAATATCGTCAGCAAGGTGAGATATCTCTTTTGGCATAGTTGCTGAAAAGAAAAGAGTTTGCCTCTTAGTAGGAAGTACAGTGAGTAGTTTTCTCACATCATTGATAAATCCCATATCCAGCATACGATCAGCTTCATCAAGAGTAAATATCTCTACATTTCTGAGGTCTATAAATCCTTGATTCATAAGATCCAACAGCCTCCCAGGGGTTGCAACAAGTATATCTACTCATCTCTTGAGTTTTTGAACTTGAGCGTTCTGAGGAACTCCTCCAAATATGACTGTATGACGCAAGTCGAGTCATTTTCCATACTCAGTAAAACTCTCTTCTATCTGTATAGCAAGCTCACGCGTTGGAGTCAAAATAAGATTCTTGATAACACGTGGGGTATTTCACAGTTTTCTTTCTTGAGAAAGAAGTTGAAGCGTAGGGATAGCAAAAGCTGCTGTCTTCCCTGTTCCTGTTTGAGCTGCTCCTAGGACATCTTTTCACTCAAGTATATGTGGAATAGCTCGTTCTTGAATCGGGGTTGGTTCTTTGTATCCTTGTTTCTCGAGAGCTTTTAAAATAGGTTCTATGAGCTTGAGTTCTGTGAACAACATGAATTATTTGTAAATGTATATATAACTACATCATACCAAGTTATTTTTATTTTCAAAAGAATATAATACTTCTTTTCCCTTCTTTCTTCAAAAAATACTCTTGATTTATTTTTTCTTTCTTTATACTCTGTTATATAGAGTACTCTTTAATAAAAAAATATATGAACTCCATACAAGAAAATATCTGATTCCTGAAAAGCTTTGTGAAGAGACGTGAGACCTACATAAGGTTCTCTCCAACAGGGACAGCTATCATGGGAATTATGTATATCCTCTACTATTTCTTTTGAGATATATTGAGTGGAAATATCCCTGAGCGTTATATATTTCTCTGAATCGGAATGCTCTCTATCGTCATAGTGAGTGTCATGAGTATGCTCAATTCTGAAAGGAAGTGAGAAGCTCTCCTCCCTGCATCGATTAGGTATGTG
>JAMOOA010000201.1 GCA_027066255.1 Candidatus Altimarinota bacterium
CATCATCAGTGATAATCCAGACATCATTGTACCAATTAAATATATCATAAAATATCTTGATGAAAACAAGTATTAAAAGTGATTCAAGCCAATAAAATGGTACGAGTTCTTGAAATTTCTGAGAATTATAATACAGAAAAGAAGGAATAAATGCTCCAAAAGTAATCCAGAGTATAAATTTGTTGAGCACCACAAAAACATGTTCGTGAATAATTCATTCGATATGTTGTCATTCAGGAATGTATTTTTCAAAGAAGCTTTCTTTGTAACTCATAACTATATATTTATTTCTATTCCCACAGGACAATGATCACTTCACAAAACTTGGTTTCGTATATAAGCATTTTCCAGATTTGCTTTGAGCTTCTCAGACATGAGGAAATAATCTATCCTCCAGCCAACGTTACGCTTGCGGGCTCAACCTCTATAACTCCACCAACTATACATATCGGGTTCATTTGGGTGAAGGAGTCTAAAAGTATCTATAAGTTTAGATTCGAGAAATCTATCCATTCATTCTCTTTCTTCGGGGGTAAAACCAGCGTTTTTGATGTTTGGTTTTGGACGAGCAAGGTCTATCTCTTTATGGGCGACATTGAAATCACCACAAGAGATAACAGGTTTCTCTTCTTCAAGTTTTTTAAGATGTTTGAGGTATATTTTATCCCAACTGTTATATCTATAATTGAGCCTGGAGAGGTCATCTTTAGAGTTTGGGGTATAAACGGTGGTAAAAAAGAAGTCTTCAAATTCGAGAGTTGTAACCCTTCCTTCGTGATTCTGAGTAATAGTGTCATCAAGTTCTTCTATATCAGAAGTCTCGAGTATCTCCATACAGAAGCCGTAGTAAACTTTCAGTGGTTCGATCTTTGAAAATACAGCTGTTCCAGAATAACCAGGTCTCTCAGCAGCGTTCCAGTATATGTTATATCCGAGATTTTTGATAGTTTCCAAGTCTTTTTGTACCAACTGTTCCATTCTCCCTTTTGTTTCTTGTAGACCTATAATATCAGGGTTTTCTTGCTCAATATAATCAATAAAATCTTTTTTTATACAGGCACGGATACCATTTACATTCCAAGAGATAAGTTTCATAAAGACTAAATATTACTGACTATAAAGAGTTGTTTTTAGTTTATGACCAAATACTTAAAAGTAAAGGTTTACAAGGAGGGATTTTTTTATAGAATATTGACTCATAAAATATATACTTAAAAATAGGAAGAATTATGTCACAATATCATGATAAAGAGGAGATAGAGGAAGAGGAACTTATCAATGAAGCTGAGCAAGAGGCTGATGTATTTGAACAACAAGAGGATCTGATAGAAGAACAGGAAGAAGAAATAGAAAAAGATGAAGGACAAATAGCAAAACTCAAGGATACAGTTATCAGAGTACAGGCAGATTTGGAGAATTTTAAAAAGAGAACAGAAAGAGACAAAGCTGATATGGTATTTTTTCTTAAATCAGATATTTTCAAAAAAATTCTTCCAAGAGTCGATGATCTGGAAAGAATTTTGAAGAATACACCAGAAGACATGAGGACATGAGCTTTGTATGAAGGAGTAGTTTCACTCCAGAAAACTCTTCTAAAAGACCTGAAAGGCTTAGGGGTAAGTGTTTTTGAGTCACTAGGAGAAGAGGTAAATCCAGATAAACATGAAGTTATGACGCAAATTCCGGGAAAAGAGGGGATTATACTTGATGAGTTTGAGAAATGATACATGCTCGGAGAGAGGGTACTTAGGGTTGCAAAAGTTGTAGTAGGAAATGGTGAATAAAAGATAAATTCTAAAAGCCTCAGGATAAAATCCTGAGGCTTTTTAAAAGAATGTTAAGCTTCTTCAAATCCCGTGTCTTGAATTTCTT
>JAMOOA010000202.1 GCA_027066255.1 Candidatus Altimarinota bacterium
CTACCTCCCCAATAATAAACTTATGATTGAGCCAGATGATTGAGTAGAGATGTAAGGGGGCTATATCAAGAGTATCAGATATATTTTGATAGAAACTATCTATTGTATGGTAGTCAGTCTTTTCGATATTCTTAAAGATAGTTTGGAGTTTTGTATCTATAGGAATAGGGATTTCTTTCGGAAAAGAAATAAATTCTGTAAATCGTATCCTTGCACCATATCAGAACATCTTTACGCTAAAGATAACAGTCTTTGCGTTTTCTAATTGCATCATAGCCTTTGCTATATCTGTTCTGAGTTTAGACATGTGCTTGTAGTAAAACTTTTGTTTAAAAAAGAAGTCTGAAAGAAACGTATCAAGTTTTTTGAGTCTTTCTATCTTTGTTCTTACATCTTTTGTGTTTCCTTCAGATTTTGGGAGAAAATCTATAAAAAACATGTAGATATCTCTGAGCTTTTTAAACTCAAACTTTCCTGCTTCTCTAGTAAACTCTTGCCAATAGGATTCCCCCGTACTTGATAATTGGTATGAGACAAGGGAGTTTGCAATGATAAGAGGAAGAAGCATTTCTTTGTTTCAGAGATTCATATAAAGATATTCTATAGCTTTATACATAGGGTCATTTTTTTCTATGTCTTCTATATTGTTAGCAGAGTAGTTTTCTTTTATGATTTCAATGAGTTGCTTCATGGTTTCTTTTTATTGTTTTATATAGTATATACTTGCGCTTGTTCTAAGATAGAAACAGGGACTTCATTCTCTTGATCTGATTGTCTCATAACTTCTATTTCTTCAAAAATATCAGCTTCTACAAGTTTCTGTTGGAGTATGGTATCCGCAAGCTCTTTCTCAAAGACTTCCCTAGTTTTTGGTCAAAATACCCCTGCTCATTTTTCAGAAGCATTCTCGATGATTTTCATATCGAGCTGAAATGCTATGAGACCATTTCTTGTTTTTACTCAGAATATAGCAGTATCTTTGTAGTCGAAATACCCTATTTTTCTGAGAGAAACTTGAAGTTCTCTGACACTTGTGCTGATATTACCATATAGAGGAGTTCTTATTTTTTTCATATTCTCACGAGCAAGCTCTCATGATACCTCTTGAAAACCATCAAAGAGTTTTTCTAATTCCATTTGTCTTTTTTGATCTTCAAGAAAGAGAAGATACTCATCTTTGAGAGAGGCTCTTGTTTTTGGTCCAAATACTCAAGCTCAGACATTGCTTCCTGTAGGAATGATTTCCTTTTGCAATTGATAGTCAAGAATAGTAGTTTCTATAGTTTTATAATTTCCATCGATAGCACCTGTGTACCCAACTATTTCTGTGAGTATTTCTTGAAGTTTTTTCGTACTTTTAGTATTTTTAAGAGGGGTATCAAACACCCTAAGATCCTGTTCTTGTTTTTCTTCTTCTGAGGGATTCTGCGTGAAACTCCCACTAACATACTTCTTGAAGAACAGATTTCTTGTACTTGCTCCCCAATAACCAGCTCCATAAGAAGATTCGTTTTCTATGAGCTTATTTTGTACTTGAAAATCATATATAGCACCTATTACTTGATTATTATAGACTCCGTCTATTTCTCACGCGTAGAGTGATGATTCTGTAAGAATAGTTTGAAGTTCTTTGATACTCTTTATATTTGAACCAATCCCAAGAGGAGTATGAAATACACTGGATATCTTTTTGAGTCCTTTAGTTGCCCAGATAGGACTTGGAACGGTTTTGTAGTCAAGAGTTACGGTAGAATTTCTATTTGTAATATTTCCTTTTACGGTTCTCTTTCCCCAATAGAGAGCCCTTCTGAGTCATTCGTCTCCATATCCTACCCAGACATCGATTCTATCATAACTATATCCTCTTTTTCCAGCTGGGACGATAGCACCTCATCTGTCAGATATCTCTCCAACACCAAGGCCTTCAAGATAGACTTTTGTTCCAAAGCTATATTTACCTGGTGCTGCAAGCATTCCTGAGAAGACAGGTTTCCCAGAAGCTCCTCTGATTCCTTGCCCGTTAAGAGTTTTCTCATCTTCGTAGTTTCATTTGAGATAGTGTTTTTGATTTGGAAGAGGGGAGTAGTAGGCTGTTACAACGAAGTAATTATCCTCGTTTGCAAATGTATTTACAGGAATAACTCCTGCAAATATACATAATAAAAGTACGATGCTGAATATCTTTCTCATATATGTATTTTTGTTTTGTATCTAAATCTATATGAATCGTACCATACAAAAATAGCACTCGCGAGAAATAAACATAAAAAAGAGAAGAAAGTGTATTGACTTTCTTCTCTTTAATTTACTGCTAAGGATTTATAGCTCTTTAGCTATATATCTCAGTTTATTTTTAACAGACTCTTTTTTTATTTTAGGAAGGGCTCTTTGAATCTGATTTTTAAGTTTTTGTATCTTTGTATTTGACGAAACTCATTTCTTTTTTGCACGTTTTATGAGTTCCTTTCTAAGCTTCTGTATAACTGTATCAAGTTTCTGTACCTGAGAAGAAGAAAGCCCAAACACTTCTTGCTCTATGCTTTGTGTTTGCCCCTCTTGCCTTCCATAGTATTCCCAAAGTGCTGTCTTGGTTTTACTCCCAAAATACCCAGCTCCCCAATCGTCTCTATTTGAAATAAGTCCTATTTTCTTCTGAAGGTTTATGAGATTGTGTCCTACCTCTTCATACTCTCCATCTATTTTTCCAGAGTATTCTCACAGCTTGGTTAAAAGTTCTTGGAAGCGACGTATGTCATCTGGTTTTGATTCTGGACCTATTTCGAGATCACCATAATCTAGAATGATTTTAAATGTCTTTGATTGTGAAACATGATTAAATTTTTCAAAATTTGAAATAGACTCCTCTACGAGAGGGGTCGACATACCATATTTTTTTCTCAGTGCTGCGATAGTTTTGTTTCAGAAGTAACCTGCTCCCCAGTCTTCTTTGTTCTTTACGATGCCTTGCTTAATCTGAAAGTCGATAAGCTCACTTTCTATGCTACTGTATTTTCCATCTATTTTACCATTATATAGATCAGCCTTGGTAAAGACATCTTGGAGTCTCTGTACTTCTTTGAGGGGAGATTCTGGAGAGACTTTAAGGTTTCCAATATTTCCTAGTTTTGATTCTCCGAATTTGAGACTCCTTTCTGAACTGGGAATAACTAT
>JAMOOA010000203.1 GCA_027066255.1 Candidatus Altimarinota bacterium
ACTTCTATCTGTAAGAGTTGTGATAGTATCTCCATGAGAATAAGACTCGCTTTCTACTTTCCCCCAAAAAAGAGAGGCTACAGCTACTCAACCTGGAAACTGCGTTACAAATGTCCCACTTCCAGCTGTAGCAGAACAATTATTCGCCCATTCTGCATCACTATCTGAGTCATTAAGGTTTCTTCTACATGTTGTAAAGCCTTCATCTGCATTGAGGTTAAACCCAGAGGTTCCTTCCCATCATACAACATCAATAGTTGTTCATCACCCATCTTTAAGAGTAAGAGAATCTCATGGAGAACTATTATTAAGCTTCAAAAGTCATGTTCCTCCAGGATCCATCTCTAAATCAGGAGTCACCCCTGGATAGTTCAACTGGAACCTATCAGTTCTATTTGTTACGAGTAGGAAACTCTCGGATGCGATATTTGTTGGAGAAGGAAATGTGTATGTAGGTCATCCCGCTTCTGCTATAGTCCACCCTCCTATATCAATAGTTGCATTTGTTGGATTATACAGTTCAAACCATTCAGCCTCATTTTCTACTTCTGTTGAGACATGTCATGAAGGAGTAGCTGGATCGTACTGCACCTCTGAAATAAGAATATTATCTCCCGCTGGGGATGCCTGTACAGATGGAACCCCCATAAAAAGCACAGGAGAAAAGAGCTGAAGGAGAGTAGAAAACAGAATTACTTTTGCAGTAACTTTTAACATACGGTTATTTTAAATGGATAATTTTTTCCTTCGTATATTATGTATTTTCTCCCACTTATATATAACTATATATGAAAAATATCTTTACAGAGGTTTTTTTTGTATCATAAATATATACTATATTGCATATAACAACATGAGTCAATGGGTTTTTTCAAGAAAATTCAGAATAAAATTTATATCTCCCTGTAAATATACTATAATATAAAAGAAATAGATTTTTTCATCTAAAAAAATACTAGATGCTTCCATATATAGTCGTTCTCTGTAGTTTCTGTTTTCTCATATGGTGAGGAGTTCTTTTTTTGAGAAGAAGAGAAGACTATAAAAGAACTCTTGAACTTGTTTTTCTGAAGATTACTCTTCCTAAGAAAGATAGTGATCATGACGACAAAAAAGAAACCACCAAGGACTTCAAGGAAATGGTTGGCCTTATGGAACAGCTTCTCTCTTCTCTCAAGAGCACCTATTCACACAAAATTCTCAAAAAACTTCTTGGGCAATATACTATAAGTTTTGAGTATATAGCTCACGAGCAGGAGATACTTTTCTATGTTGTATGTTCTCGTAACTATATGAAGTTGATAGAAAAGCAAATCAATGGATTTTATCCAGAAGCTATCATAGAGGAAACCAAAGAGATGAATATATTTGAAGGGAAAAAATATATATCTACCACACACCTGTGTACGCAAAAGACCTTCTATTATCCTATCAAGACCTATCAAAAACTTGAGTCGGACCCTATTAACAATATCACGAATGCGTTCTCAAAACTTGAAGAAGATGAGTCTGCAGCAATACAGATACTCCTCAAACCTATAGATGACGACTGGCAAGGAAGAAGTGCCAAAGCTTCTACAAAGATTATGAACGGAAAAAGAGCTGATTTTACACTTAACCCTTTTACCCTTATAGGAAATTTTATTTGAGTGTTCTTTGGAGAGGCTGAAACAGATGATAAGTCCTCGTATAGATGAGGAGACCAAACCTCTGCGCTCTCTCAAGAAAGAGCAAAAACAGTAGACGAGAAAGGAGATAAGACGGGATACAGGGTTTTGATAAAGGTAATCACGACAGGAAACGATAAAAGCACGGTAAACTCTGAACTCAAAAATATTATCTCTACATTCTCTCAATTTTCTTATCCAGATTTCAATAAGTTTGGATATACTATCCATCACTCTCAAAAAAAGCTCCTCAAAAACTATATCTATAGACACTTCAGGCAACCATGGTTCAAAAAGAAAATGATTCTCAATACAGAAGAAATCGCTTCTATATTTCACTTTCCACACATCAAATACAATAGGACTTCTGAGATAAAATGGCAAAACTTCAAGATAGTAAAAGCTCCCGCAGATATTCCAAAAGAATGAATCCTCATAGGGCACAATGCCTATAGAGGGAGTAAAAAAGAGATACGCATGAAGACCGAAGATAGGTTTCGTCACTTCTATATCATTGGGCAAACAGGTACCGGTAAAACCAGTACAATGCACGTTCTCTGACGTCAAGATCTTGCAAATGGAGAAGGAATGGCTGTGATTGATCCACATGGAGACCTCGTAAAAGACCTCCTTCCTTTTATCCCAAGAGAAAGAGCTGATGATGTTATTATCTTTGATCCAAGCGATACAGAACGTCCTCTCGGGATGAACCTCCTTGAGGCAGAACCAGAAGACAGAGATCTGGTAGCACAAGATGCGATGAACATCATGATAAAGCTTTTTTGAAACGAGATATTTGGGCCTCGTCTCCAGGATTATTTTCGTAATGGGGCTTTGACTCTTATGGAGTACCCTCAATGAGGGGCTCTCACCGATATAATTAGGCTCTTTACAGATGATGATTTCCAAAAAGATCATATCAGAAATGTTAAGAATCCTATTGTTAAAGCCTGGTGGCAAAATACCTTTGCCAATATGGGACAAAGAGAAAAACAAGAGATTATCCCGTACTTTTCTGCAAAGTTTGGTCAGTTTATCACCAATCAAACCATGAGAAATGTCATAGGACAAACCAAGAGTAGTTTTGACATAAGTAAAATCATGCAAGAAAAGAAAATACTTATGGTAAATCTCTCAAAAGGACTTCTTGGGGATATCAATTCTGAACTCCTTGGTCTTGTGCTCGTAAGTAAAATACAGATGGCTGCGATGCGTAGACAGAAACTTGCAAAAGAAGACAGAGCTGACTTCTACCTCTATATTGATGAGTTCCAGAACTATATCACTCCGTCTATTGAATCTATTCTTTCTGAAGCACGTAAGTACCGTTTAGGGCTTGTTCTTGCTCATCAATATCTTGGACAACTAGAAAAATCAGATGCTCTCACAAAATCAAACATCAACCTCAAAAATGCTATTTTTGGTAATGTGTGAACGGTTATGAGTTATAAAGTTGGTCCCGAAGATGGTGAATTTATGGCAAAGTATTATCAACCAACATTCTCTGATCAGGATCTCATAAATATGGATAAGTTCAAGGCCGTAATGAAACTCGCCGTTGATAATCAACCAACGACTCCTTTTTCTATCATTCCAAAAAATCCGTACCTAGAAGAGTGAGACCCCCATGTAGCAAAAGCTCTTGTCGAACTTTCCAGATTAAAATATGGAAGAGATAAAGCCTTTGTTAGTAAGGAAATAGAGTATAGAATCTGAGTAATGTAAAATGAATAAAGATCTCTCAAAAGAAAATACATCTCTCCAAGAAAAACTCGCAAGAATGCAAGCCTGGATGAAACGAGAGGTAGAAGCTCAGATAGTTTCTATTGGAAAGAAGAGAGCATTGAAAGAATCTGTAAAGCAGAATGCTTTTCTTATAGGAGATGAAATGGAGGAAATCATCACTGAGAAGATTCTTTTATTTTTTTCAGATATTTCCCTCATAGATCTCTCTTCTGATATTATTACTAATATATCTCAGAGCGAAATACAGTATTATTTCCTCATCCATGGTCACAAAATAGCTCCTCTTTCTATTACTATTGGGTACCAAAAAGTACTGGAAGCACTAGTAGAAGACTGTATTGTTTCAGGCTTTCGAAAGTTTGCTCAAAAAAAAGACATCTTCAAAAAAAAATCTGGAAAAGATGCTCTTGAATCGGCTTTGTCTCTTGTAATAGAAAAATGATATAGCTTGAGTATAGGGAGACTCTATCATGTACTTTCACATATTAAAAATAATGATGTTCAGCTTCCCTATCAAGATGTGTTTTATAAATATCTCGAAAAGCATGATTCACTCAAAAAGACTTTGCTCAGTAAAAAGTTTTTGTTACAATTAGAAACAGTTGTGGAAAGTGAAGTTTTTTCTACCAAGAGACACACCTGAAATATCACAAAAAAGGAAGTAGCTCTTGTTCGAAAAATCTGTTTATGAAATCTCTCAGAGAAAAACTGCCTCATGTACAAACTCTTCAAAACTCAACAAATTATATAACATAATCTTTTTACTATGAAAGCTCTTCTTCTTCTTCCAGCACTTGCATATCTTGCTCTTATTATGCTCAACTTACAAATATTTCAGGAAAGCACTCAGATAAATTTCTTCTGGCTCTACAGCTTTGATATACCTGTTGTGATATTTGTCTCTATATTTTTTGTGCTCTACATCATCCTGATATGGCTAGGTTTTAACCTCTCGAACTACTTTACTGGATACAAAAACAAGAAACTCGAGAAAGAAGTAATGGATCTCAAAAGTAAGCTGCTCGGTAAACAGGGAGAACTTATAAAAAACATAGAGAGTACATTTGATGGAACACTTGAAAAGTTCAAAACAGAAGCAAATAAAAAACTCGAACTCTATAAAAAAGAGAATGAAAAAGTTGTCTCCAATATGAAATATGACTTTGATGCTATCAAGTCAAAAATAGACAAGATAAAATAATTTCTGGAATAAACTAAATAAATCCCTTACTTCTCGCAAAGGATTTATTTTTTTGTCAATTTGTTTTACTTGGATATATAAGTTTCTTTCTTAAGATATAGATTGATAAATATATACATTTCAAGTATCTAAAATACTATGGACAAAAAAAATAAAAAAGGTTTTACACTTGTTGAGCTTATAGTGGTTATCACCATTCTTGCTATCCTCTGAACAGTATCTTTTCTCTCTTTTAATGGATACGCAAAAAGTGCAAGAAATGCAAAGAGGATAGACTCTATCTGAAAAATAAGTGCAGCCATAGAAGGAAGAAGCGCTGGAGGAAAGTCTCTTCTTGGGTTTGTTATATCTTGACAAGAAGTTATAGATGCAAAAATAGCTGGTACTCCTCCTACTGTTTGAGGAAACTACAAAGCTGGTAT
>JAMOOA010000204.1 GCA_027066255.1 Candidatus Altimarinota bacterium
CCAATCACATATGCTTTCAGTGGATATCCTCAACTCTGTCAAAAAACTCAAATGATCTGATATATATGAGTACCAAAACTGGGATGAATGGATAGAAAATAGAGCTGAAGAAACCAGTAATAAGAAATGGTTTGAGAAGAATATAAGGGATTTTTAGGCCTTCATGGTCGAGAGTAGATACAAAAACCCAATAATTACTGGTTGGTGAATAAGATAAATAAGTAATGATCTTCTTCAAAGAAAAATAAAAAAATCTTCTCCTCTATTTCTTTCTTTTTTCATTTCTAAAATATGTAGATATTTTCATGTTTTCATGAAAATAGCAAAACTGTACCCAAGAAGCATAACTCAAAAATATGGAAATAGAGGGTAGAAATCTGCTGAGAGAAATGTAGGATATACAAACCCCATAAAATAAAAATACTGATTATCAATGACAGGAATAAAATAAAACCCATATACTATTATAAGTATTCCGAATAAGAAATTATAACGTCTTAGTTTTCTAAATAATATCAATAATAAGAAAGATATTGAAAAGAAGTGTATAATTCAAAAACGTATATACTGTTCTGGAAAGAAGTTATAGGTGATAATACTAATAAGTAGTGCTATTGTTCATAATACTGATGATATCTTGAGGTATCTCTTAAGAACACCAGCTCAATGTTTTTGCTCTGCTAGGAAGAAAGAAAATCCTCAAATAAAGATAAAAAGCAGGGCTGAGATTCTCCCTTCATAAAACCAAAAGTTTTGGGAAAAGTTTAATACTTCATTGTTAAATATATGTACAAGAGAATAGTTTAAATGAAAAAGAACCATTAAAATAATAGCTCCTCCTCTCAAAATATCTAATCTTTCTAATCTCATGATCTTTTACCTATTGGTTAGTATTTGAATAACTCCTGAGAAATTGTATTCAATGTTGTCTTAGTTCATACAAAATAACAATCTCTTTATTTTTTTCATTTATTTATTTTCAATATATAGACCCCTGCTCTCATAATAATAATACTCAATGTTATACTTCCATAAAACCAGTCTATTCTATCTAAATACCAGATATGAAGCATAGAAGAAACATAAGCTGGGAAAACTAGTAAGTGGAGTTTCTTCCACCACTTTCTCATTTTCATGCAAGAAAATTTATTTGAAGTCAATCCAAGCAATAGTATAATCACAGCACCTACTGTTCCGCTCCATATTACAGGGTTTTCTATCTGAGAAATGAAGTAATTCCAATAATCTCAGATTCATGTTCCCCAAGGGTAATGAGTCACAAAAAAGTCTATAATATGACGAATGAGAATAATGCACACTAAAATTCAGAGTAATTTTCTTGAGAGAATCAGAAATAATTTGAGTTTTACATTTTTAATAAAAAACAAAACTGGAGAAACAAAAAGTCAAAGTGATAAAAACAAAAAACTCAGATATCATGATAACTTTGTAACAGTTAAAAGATCTCGATTTGCTATTAAATATTCTTGAGAAATAAAGAATCATACAATTAAATATATATAGAGACATATGATAGAGTAGAAAGTGTTTCTACTATTATTTTTTATCCTAATATCTTTAATTTGAAATATCCATAGAGAAATGATTCCTAATAAGGAGACTATAAGATTTCATATAAACATTAAAAAATCTAAACTAGGAAAATTTAGATTATAAATGTTCCCTATATCCAAAAATATAAAATTATATAGAACTGAGGTATACAACACTATAAGAAAAGCTTTCACTATCATTAGATGCTCATAAAAAATAAAATGTTATCTGAGTTTTTTCAATCTCAAATATCTTCTCCGTTCATTGTTTCCTTAAAGTCTAGGTCAGTTAGGTTTTCTCATTTATAGTTTTTATAGCTTCCTGTTTTTTCCTCTGAGAAGATGTTCTTCATAGAGAGTAGTCAAACTTACCCTTCCCAAATACTCCTATCCTAAAAAGGAGTATTTCATTCCACACAAGCTGTAGTTATTAAATATAATACTCTTATTATATTAAGAAATCCTTAAAATAAATTTAACCTTTAAAAAACAATTACATTAAAGGAAAACAGCTTTATTTGTATCTCAAATGTTTTTCATTTCAAAAATTATTTCTACTTTTCATTTATCCATTGGTAATTTTCCAAGTTGTTGGCTGTTATTGAATACTATCACTGAATTTAGTGTTTTCGAAAATTACTACTTTATGAAGGTAAGGCTTTATTCCATTAATTATATCTCCAATCCTAAAAACACTTTCACAAACCACCCAATTCCAAATGATATAGTAGCAACTCCCAGTGATATAGCTGCCATCTCGAAAAACCTCTTTTTGAAGTTGTAGTCTTTTGCTACAGATATATAGAAGTTGAAAAGTGCAATAATAACAAGTGCTGTAAAAAGTGTTACTCATAACGCGTAAAATGCGTTACCTATAAGGAAGTATGGAGCTATGAGAAGTACCACTGTTCCAATATACGCAACACCTGTATACGCGCTGGAGATAAGTGCTTCTCGGAGTTCTCATCATTCTTCCTGACGCTTTGAGAGAAACTCACTGGCTGCCATAGAAAAACTTGCAGAAATTCCGGTTATTATACCGATAAGAGCTATCGTCCTACTATCCTGTATCGCAAAAGTGAAACCAGCAAGTGCTCAGGTGAGTTCTACCAGAGCGTCGTTAAGTCCTAAAACAATAGAACCCATATATCCAAGCTTCGCCTCGCTGAGCATATCTATGAGTTCCATTTCATGTTCTTCTTCATCTTTGAGTATCTGTTTCATCTCAGGAAACTCTTTGATAAGTATCTCATACACATCCTCTGCTTTTCTCTCACCATTTTCCATAAGTTTGAGAGAAAACGTAAGCCCCAATGTTTTTGCTAGAAATATATACAGCGAGACTCTCCGCATTCTCGGAGAGATATCTTTCTTTGTATAGGTTTTTATAAGTGCTGCATGTTTTTTCTCATCATCTGCTATCTTTTGGAGGATTTTTTTGTTTTTCTCTATTTTCTGATACCCAGCAAGTCGTGAATATATCTCATATTCGTCTACTTCATTTTGCTGAACATACTCAAGGAGTTTTTGTGTTTCTGGATTCATAGATTTTTATTTAGAAAATATTCAGTTACGGGTATTATATGTATAAATATACTCAACACAAACCTCCTCATATGCTTCCTCTTTTCCCTTTTTCTGAACTTCATGACTGGTACCGTAAAAATGGTCGTCATGATTTACCTTGGAGAGACTATGATTTTAGTAAAAAAGAACTCTGATACAGAGTTTGGCTCGCTGAGACTATGCTCCAACAAACGCAAGTAGAACGAGTAAAAGAGTATTTTGAGAGAATACTCAAAACCTTTCCTACTATTGAATCTCTTGCTGAAACGAATTATGAGGACTTCTTTCCCTACTATAAATGACTTGGTTACTACTCAAGAGCCCGAAATATGCTCAAGGCAGCACAGCAAGTAGTAAATGATTTTGATGGAGTATTTCCTGATACGACTGATGAACTTACTTTGCTCCCTTGAATTGGACCTTATACAGCTGAAGCTATTAAGGCATTCGCGTACAATAAAGCTACTCTCAGTTTTGATACCAATCTTGAGAAAATATTCTCCAGATATTATTTTGGGAATAAGTTTCAGAAGTTGAGTAAAGAGGAGAAGTGTCAAATTTTAGGAGATTTTGAGAAATATTATAGAACTCACCCCAGCCCTCTCTTGATAAGAGAGGGGGCAATTGCAAAATTGGGCTGAACGTCTCGAGATATAAACAATGCTCTTATGGACTACGGAGCGATTATTTCTCTCAACAATATTGTAAATATAGATTGGTCTACTTACCCTCTCCATTCTTCAAAGTTCTACCAAACTCATGGTTCTCTTGAACCTATAAAAGAAAAAAAGAAATCTTCGTTCCCAAACAGGCAAGCGTATATTATTGCAATACTTCATGAGAATCACAAGGTGTATTTTTCTTGTCCTATGTTATTTTCCCCCTTTCTCATCTGAAAAAATACCTGAAATCCTCGAAAAATGATACAAATGTATTTCGAAGAGAACTTCTGACTCGAAGTTTCTGTTCGTCCACCAGAAGTAAAGTCCTATAAACACGAGACTCCTTATATGATTTGCTACACGCAAATCCAAAGTGGAGAGCATGATTTTGAGGAATTTGAATGATTGAAAATCAGATGATTTGAAGAAGGGTATGCGGATGGAATGGAGTTTTAGGTACTTAAAAATACCAGAAGATCAATGCTCTTATTCCTTCTTCTCAAAAATACATTGATATAAATCACTATAACCTTCTCTAAAAGATACTTTCGACCCAACAAGGTAGAATAAAATCATTCTATATTTCTCTTCTCCATGCTCAAGAATGACTTCTTCTTTCATATTCACTAAATTCTCAATCCAGAACTCAATGGTTCGAGCATAATGTTCTCAAAGTTCCTCAAAAGAAGGAAAATTTGAATCCTCTTTTAATTGAAAATAGTCATTTGAAGAATCTATGACTTCCTGTTTTATAGGAAGATACCCTCATGGGAATATATATTTTTGAAAGAAGCGTGCAACTTCTCATTTTTTACTTGTTCCTATAGTATGAAGACTCATAATTCATCCTTCATCCAAATATTCTGATGATTTTTGGAAAAACTCATGATAAAAGTCTCTAAAATGCTCAAAGGCACCAACTGAAACTATTCTATCAAATTTCATCCCTTCTGGAAGTTCTCTGATGTCACTTTTAATAATTGTAACTCATTCACATCATTTATTTCTCTCTATTGCTAAATCAAATTGTTCTTGAGATAATGTTACACCAGTAACCTCTACCTCATACTCATCATGCATGAATTTTGCCAAACTCCCCCATCCACACCCTACATCAAGAACCTTCATACCAGGTTTAAGTCACATTTTCTCACAATGAATCTTCATTTTATTCCATTGAAACGCTTCAAGGGTATGTTCTTTCCTCAACTCCAATCATTCTACTTCTGGGTACAAATTTCCAT
>JAMOOA010000205.1 GCA_027066255.1 Candidatus Altimarinota bacterium
GAAAAGTTATTCGCATACGGGATAACTCCTGCATTTTTGAGGTCTTGTATTTTCTTGATTCTATCAAGTGATTCTTTTGGGTAGTCCATAGTAGAATATTAGAAATAATTTCTTAAAATAAGCTGCCTTCTAAACGAGGACAGCTTATCTATTTTTCAGATATTTCAAAAGGAGTTTTATTTTTGAAACACCATTAAATATAGTGCATGATATAAAAAGAGTCAGTAACTAGAATTTATAAGCAGCTCCTACACTGAAACCAGTCCCGATAGATTCCTTTTTTCTATAACTTATTCCACCAGGTCATTTAATTTTTGATCATGGGTTATTTTTTACATAGGCTTCAATATTTACAGAAAAAGGACTTTCTCCTAAAGGAATTTCAGCCCCTACCAATGCCTTCCAAGAGAAACCTATGTTTTTATCACGGGCATGAAAGAGATCATCCCCTGCAGAATTTGTAACTGCTACTGATCCTTTACTATAATCTCCTCCAACAAGACCTCCAACATAAGGGTTAAAGCCCATTGGGACTTCCCATTTTATAATTAGTCAAATAAGTCCTTTTATATTCTCTTTTCCTCTACTAATAGATACAGGGAAAGCAGTACTTGGAGTAAAACTCCCCTTATTCTTCGTATACGATACTTCCCCAGCTAATCCTACTTGTCCTCCTAGAAGTTCTCAAGGAAGCCATCTCGTATAGCGAGCTCCTATTTCAGGGGATCCACCCAATTTCTCTTTTCCTGAAAAAAGTGGTCATGGAACAGTCGGTCCTCCAAATCTTGCTTTACTAGACTGGGAGAGTTCATATCCTCCAAAAATTATTATTTGATTTACGGCAGCATCAGTAGCAGATTTTGCTGAATCTACTTCTTGAGCTTCTGCTCCAGATGGTATTGCTGCCATTCATAGCATTACTGCAGCTGCTATTCCTTCTCTTGTTTTTGAAGGATTTTTTATGCTAGAGGCTCCTTCTTCTCTTAATCACAATGTTTCTGACATACAAAAGTATTTAATTTATAAAATAGTTATAGCGTTTAGTATAGGAAAAACCTTATTTTTTCAAGAAGAAATTTATCTCGTCAAAAATAAAATTATATACATGTTTTAAAGTTTAGAAAAGACTGTGATTTTTTAGCTGTTTCTTTCTAGATTTTTCATTTATAGATAGTCCCACTTGTGTTGTAATACCCCCCCCTTAAATAACACTTAAAATACTTTCTACTTTCTCCATATTTTTATATATAACAAAATATTATTTATACACACCTGTCTTTTAAAGAAAGGTGTTTTTAATTTTAACACAAAAGTCCAAAATCCCCCTCTTCCATGCGTTGCTTGATATCATCGCTCACTATCCTAATTTGACTCTTCCATTCGTCATCAGGATGCAAGAGAAGCCTTCCAAGCAGTTCATCTCAAATTCCTGCTAAGATATCACAGACACCACAGGAATATTTTTCTGCAAGCTCCTCTAAACTCCCTTGCTTTTTAGAAATTATTTTTACTATTTCTTCGTTCAAACTTGAAGCACTATTACCAACCGTAACTCAAGTATGTGGATGCTGGTACCCTCAACGAAACAGAGTTTTTCATACAATAGATGAAAGATATTTCTGTACCAAGTGAGTACTCAGAGGAGTATCTGCTAAAAGATGTATAAGAGTATGAAACAGAGCCTTCTCAAACCCCATACGTTTTAATTGATTATGAGAATACTCTTGTGAAACAGGCGATACGTCACCTGCTCTCCTAGGAAGAAGGCTCATCTGAGGAGTAAATCCTGAATCAAGTATATTTCCTGAAGAATCAAGAATAATAATAGCTCCTGGAGATTCAAAAAGTGGAGCATCTGGAAGATTTATATCTAAAGCCTCTCAAAGCATCTGAGTAAGCTTTGTTCCTTTCTCAGAAATAAGATCTAAATCTTCTGGTAGGGTAGAATCTATATTTTCTCAATATATCTCTGTCCCAAAAAATGCTTCCTCTGCTTGTGTGTCTCAATCTTCGGGTATCTTAATGCGCTTAAAACCTTCGATAATAGTAGGAATACTATAAGCATTTTCTTCAATAGCCTTTTTGGTATTGAGATTCAAAGGATATCTTCATACCTGTGATATTTTACAAGAAAGCTTAGAAGCTGTATCAGGAATAGAATCAAAGTGTCGCATTCCTCTTTTAGAGTGTTTCATATTATATAGTTTAATTAGTATTTTCTATCTATTAATTAATATAATACTAATTATATATATGTCAAGTTCTTGTCTCCTATACAACATGGTCTCTTCTACCAAAGTCAACCTATTTATTTTGTCGCTCTCTCGCAAATATGCTACTCTTTAGATAAGTACTTCAATACACAAGCACATGAAAAAGATTTACATAGTTCTACTTGTATGGATAACAGCCCTTCACAAGGCTCACTCAGCTCTGGTACAAAAGCCTGGCCTCAATTCAGCTCTAGCAAAACCAACAAAAACTACAACCCCTGTAGAATCTGGAGGAGGGTTCTTCGACGGAGTCGGAAACTTCTTTTCAGAAATCGGATACTATTTTTTGATAGTTCTCCTCATTTTTGGATGACTTTATATCATCTTCAAGTCTATAAGACTCGCTTTTGAACTCTGGTATACAAAAAATCTTAGATATCTCAAAGTAACTCTTCCAAGAGGAGACTCAAAGCTCGACAAAGAAAAGGAAACGAAAAAAGACTTCAAGGAGAAAATAGGGATTATGAGTATGTTCTATAAAGCTGTGCACAAACTCAGTGAGGCTGGTCTCCGTGACACAATGCTCAACTTTTTCTTTGGACACAGCAAAATCAGTCTCGAACTCGTCTACAGAGAGGGAGAAGTCAGTTTTTTTGTTGTCACATATGAAAACTACGTTGACCTCGTTTCTCAACATATCACCTCTACCTATAATGACGCAGAAATACTTATTGTAAGCCAAGAAGAATATATCGATCTCAAACCAAAAGGATATTCCCTTCGTGCTGCATCTTTATGAAAAGAGCACGATGATGTTTATCCTATCAAAACATTTAAATATTTAGAGGATGACCCTCTTAATAACTTTACCAATGTATTTGGGGGTCTCGACAAAAAAGACAGAGCTGTCTACCAAGTAGTAATCAAGCCTGTAAATTCCAGTTGGAATAAAAAGGCTCTCCGTGCTGCAAGGCTTGTCGCAAAAGGGAAATACAAAAAGGGAAGGAAACTCGGAATTCTTGGCTTTATATTCAAGCCTCTTACGTGGATATGGAATCCTCTTGTAGCAATGGTCGAAGGACCAGAGGATATGGTCTGAGGAAACAGTGCCCCTGGAGCTAGTGAGGGCGATTCGTATAAGATATTTAACCAAGCAGAAACCGAAGCTCAAAAAGTTATGGGGGAAGCAGCAGCTCAACCATCATTTAAAACTTCTATTCGCATACTCGTGAGTAGTAAAACTCCAAAAAACTCTGAACATGGAGTCCATGCTATCGTTGCTGCAGCCAGTATATTTACAGATGAGTACAACAACGCTCTGGATAATCCTCAGATTTATGAAGATTCTCTGACATTTATATTCAACCCTATTAGATACTTTGCATTTAAATATAAGCTTGTAGGATTTTTTCAAAATGTTTCTGTATTCTCGGCAGATGAAGTATCTACTATGTATCACTTTCCTGATGTAACATACAACAGATCAGCTATCATTAATTGGCTTGGATACAAAAAACTCCCAGTTCCACACAAGATTAAGACTCCTACTATTCCAACGATGCTTGAAGAAAAAGGAAAAGATGGAAAAATAAAAATGGTTCATAGACACCTTGGAGGATTTCCTGTCTACAAAGATGGAGTTATAATGGGTTGGAATGAGTACAGAAATAAAAAAACACCTGTCTACTTTAATAGAAAAGATAGAGGAAGACATCATTATATTATCTGAAAATCTGGATGAGGTAAATCCGTATTTGTTGGATACCTTGCACGTCAAGACGTCCGGAATGGAGATGGTATCTGTGTCATAGATCCACATGGAGATCTCGTCGAGGATGTACTTGATTTCATACCAAAAGAAAGAGCTAAAGATGTCATCATCTTTGATCCAGCTGATACTGATAGGCCTATGGGGCTCAATATGCTCGATATTATTTCCACTGACCCTGATATCAGAAAGAGAGAAATGGATAGAGCAGCCATGGACGCAACGGAAATATTTATAAAAATATTTGGTGATGAGATATTTGGACCTCGTATCCAGCACTACTTCCGTAATGGATGTTTGACACTCATGGAAGACGAAGAGGATGGAGGAACACTCATAGATGTACCAAGACTCTTTGTCGACGAAGCATTTATGAAATACAAAACACGTAAAATAAAAAATCCCGTAGTAAAATCCTTCTGGGAACATGAATACGCAAATACTGGTGACAGAGAAAAACAAGAAATGATACCATACTTCTCTGCAAAATTCGGACCATTTATCACTAATACTACTATCAGAAATATTATCGGACAGCCAAAGTCTGCGTTCAACCTCAGAGATATAATGGACAACAAAAAGATACTTCTTGTAAACCTCTCAAAAGGGAAAATCGGAAATCTCAATGCTCAACTACTTGGTTTGATATTTGTTTCCAAGGTCAATATGGCAGCGATGAGTCGTGCTGATATACCTGAAGATCAGAGACAAGACTTTTACATGTATGTTGATGAGTTCCAGAATTTTGCTACAGAGACCTTTGGAGAGATACTTTCAGAAGCTCGTAAATACCATCTTGCGCTTATTATGGCCCACCAGTTTATTGCACAAATAGGAGGTGGATCAAAAAAAGGAGACAAACCAAGTATCAAAGATGCAGTGTTCGGGAATGCTGGAACGATACAATCATTCAAAGTTGGTGCTGATGATGCTGAATATCTTGAAAAAGAATATGCTCCAGTATTATCACAACAAGATATTATCTGAATTGCAAACTATACAACATATATTAAATTAAATATTGAT
>JAMOOA010000206.1 GCA_027066255.1 Candidatus Altimarinota bacterium
CTCGAAACAGAGTTCTCAAAAATATCTCTGAAGGGAAAAGCAGTAGAAGTGAAATAGAGTTTTGGAATCAAAGCTTTCTCGAGGCATCTTGTCTTATATATAAGTATAGAGAAGTACTCGTTGCTTTTTTTGAATCGAGAGCAAATGACTTTAAGAAGTTTTTCTCTGGAAAAGTTCAAAATGTTACATTTAAGTATATCACAAAGATAGACCGAACGTCTACCAAGAAAAGCATACAAAAGTACTTAGATACCCATCTAGAAAGAGATATTCTTTTGAGAAAGACCTATATATGACCACATATAGATGATTTTGATATACTCCTAGATACAACCAGTCTTATAGGTTTTGCTTCAAGATGAGAAGTAAAAAGCACTATTATAGCACTCAAATTTCTTGAATCAGAATTTTACGAAACACACGCAAAAAGAAAGCCTATCTTCCTTGTAGATGATATTCTCAGTGAACTTGATGAAATACATAAAAACATGATATTTTGAAATATGAGGGACTCTCAAACGTTTATCACTTCTATAAAAAAACTTAATCAAGAGTGAAAAATAATTGAGTTGTAGCAAAAACATGTAAATTTTCTTTGTAAAGTCCTCTTTTACAATTATATTTACGTATATATCAAATACTCGTACAATGCCTGTAATACATTAAAATATAAGAAAATCTCACCTATGAAAAAACTTTTAAAACTTGTGCTGTTTTTCTGAATATTTCTCTCACTTTTCAATACACCTTCCATCTTTGCTGCTGGAGTTCTCGATCACTTCGAGGTGATTTTAAGTGAAGAAGCCGCACAAGTATGAGGAAGTCTCGACATAACCATACGCGCTGTTGATAAAGTTGGAGAAGTCATAACTGACTATAGTGGTGATATACTCGTTTTCTCTGAAAGTGATTCAGAAGCCGAGTTTCCAAATGAGCTCTCTGAGAATAGTTATTCTTTTACCGCAGCTGACGAAGGAGAAGTAAAGTTCGAAAATGCTGTGAGTTTTAAAAACCAATGAACACAGGACATATATGTATATGATCTCAATGATGAAAACATTCTTTGAGTTACTGAAGTAGAAATAACAGCAAAGGAGATAGAGAAAAATGTAGATATACAAATTCTTTCTCCTGAAAATGGGGTAACTATAGGATCTAACTCTACTACTATATCAGGTTCATCGAAAAAGAATCATCAAATAAAGATAACTCTCAATGATACTCAAGAATTTACTACTACTACAAATTCTGAAGGAGTATTTGAAAAAGAAATAGAAAATCTTCAAGATGGAGAGAATACCTTTATTGCAGAGATATTTAACTCTGATGACAAGGTAATAGGAACATCTCCTTCTATCAGCTTAAAGGTAAATTCTACAGCTCCAGAATTCAAATCCATAAAAGTTACTCCAAAAGGTGAGATTGAAGCAGAGACAGAAATACAGATAGAAGTATATTCAAATGCTGGTCTCTCCGATGTAAAGGTGGTTGTCAATGATATACTTACCTCTCTTACAGAATGACAAGGTGGTGTCTATGCTGGGAAAACTAATGCTCCAAACGAAGCTGGGAAATACGGAGTTGATGTCATCCTCAAAGATGAGTTTGGACATGAAACAAAAAAATCTGATGTTGAAACTCTTTTTGTAACAGAAAAAATAGAACTCAATTCAGCAGGAGACACTGAAACCGAAGTCATCGTTACTGAAGAAATAGAAGAGGCTACTCCTAAGAACATAACAGAACTCGATCTCGATATAACTGGAATCAAACTCACCGAACTCAAAACTAAATCTATTCTCACATGGGATGAGCTAAAAGAAGCAGAAAGCTATAATATTTACAAAAAAATAGCTGATAATAAAGTACAACTTATAGAAAATACTGCTTCTGCAAGGTTTGAGCTTGAAATAACAGGTGATGAAATCAGGTATGATTATTTTGCTATAAAAGCTGTAGGAAGAACAGCTTCAGGTGAACTCATTCAGTGAGACCTCTCAGAAATGACCAAGGTAAAAACCTGACCCGAGATGTATATACTCCTCAGTGCTCTTGCTCTTCTACTCGCAGCATCTGGGATGTTTCTTTTCAGAAGAAGAACCTAAGAATTAAAGTATATTTTTTACAAAAAAAGAGTAATCTCTGTATAGAATTACTCTTTTTCTATTTCTTATGAACGTTGAAAAAATTATTCTTTGAACTCGGCAAATTGGATGACCTCCGTCATATAAGAAGTGTGCCGAAAAAAAGTGAATGGACCTCATCCATCATGCTCTAACTCTTGGTATCAGAGCCTTTGATACAGCTCCTATATATGGAAATGGTCAGAGTGAGATACTCTTATGAAAAGCTCTTCAAAAATCACCTGTAAATAGAAAGAATATATCTCTCATAACAAAGTTTGGGATGAGGCTTTGAAAAGGTGGAAATAATTACTTCTGTTTCTCTGAAGAGTCTATCAAACAAGAACTTCAAGAGAGTCTCACAAGACTCCAAACGAATTATATAGACGTATACTTACTCCACATACCTGACGAAAAACAAATAGATGTAGACGAAGTAATACAAGTACTTAATACTCTAAAATCTGAGTGACAGATCAAATCTTACGGACTTTGTAATACTTATGGATGACTGCTTGAGAATTTTCTTCATCATCCGGATTCTCACATAGAATACATAGAAGACTTCTACAATATTCTCGAAAGAAAAGCTGAGAAACTTATATTCCCTTATCTTGATGAGCAAAAGTTCTTTGCATATTCTCCTCTGTATCGATGATTTCTCACAGACATACACCCAAAAATACTCCTACAAAAAGATGAAGCTGGAATAAATAGGCTTCTCAAACATAACGGTATCAAAGATTTACTTATACGTAGACAAATTCTTAAAAATACTGCAGCTTCTCAGTGAATATCTTTACAAGGACTCGCCCTCAATTTTCTCAAAAATAATAGTCATGTTGATAAGATACTCTTTGGGACTACGAGTAAGGAACATTTGGATGAATTTGTGTGATATTTTTTAAAAAAGTAATTACTTTTTTTACCCAAGCTTCAATTTTAGTACAACCATGAATATATTCATAACGAGTGCAATACTGCTCATAATTACAAGAGATAGGCTACCAATATAAACACCATATACTATCCATAGTATTTGACCACTCAGATTTATAACACTCCAAGATAAAGCTATATCTTTTGTTGATCTCGTTCTCCAAGATTTTATGACTTGAGGAAGTAAGGATACTGCTACAAATATACCAGCTATAAAACCGATTATTTCTACATTATTCATAATAAGTTTCTTAAGGAATAAAATTACATCTTCTCCAAACTATCCATTGGTTGACCAATTTTACGAATCTTGAAACCATCCACTTTGGAGAGTTCTTCAATAACTTCTAGAGGTTGATCCCACACATATGGCTATTCTCCCATAAAATTAAACAAGTTCTCAAACCATATTTGTAGACATTAACTCTCAAAAATCTTGTACAATATTTGGTGGATAAATATCTCCTATATTACTTTGTTCTCACTTTCCATAAAGTCATATCTTGTGAGTTACAAAATTAATTTTTGCTCTTAAAGAATCAGCACTTGTATTGAGTATAGGAACATTCATCTGGGATACTTTTGCTCACGCACTATAGTGACCAGCTCTCAAACTTGAATCATGAAACGGAGAACGAAATAATATAATCTTTCCTTTTTTACTAAACTCTTCTATAGTATCGACTATTCTATCATTTGCTGTAGCACTTCAAAGGAGTTCAAATACCCCTACATTCACTGATTTTATTATTCCTCTTAATAGTATATCACTAACATCTGTTGTAGGGATAAACAAAGTATCTGAATCGTGTATCAAATGAGTATTTACAACAAACGGTTTGTTTGGATTGTATTTCCTTGCATGTGGAAGAAAGTCTCGCCCCCCTTCTGGGACTGAGAAATCAAGGAGTTGGGGCAGTACAACAGAACCGGTTTCTTTTTTTGTTAAAGAAGTAACAAATGATTCTCCTTTGGGGTCATTATATGATGTGAATGCGTTGTCTGTTTCATCTCACATCTTTTGTGCCCATGTCCCTCGTACAAGAGTTGTACCACAAAGAAGAGAAACCTCAGACATTCATGTTTCTTTCGCTTTTAGAATAGCCCATATACAATGCTCCATTTTTTCTTTTGCGTCAGATCACTTTTGTCGTGCTGGTCTTTGAGATCCTGTAACAATAATAGGCTTTGGAGTATTCTGAAGCATGTATGAGAGATACGATGCTCCTCGAGCCATAGTGTCCGTTCCATGAGTTACTATAACTCCATCGACATATTGAGGTACTTCTTTCAATATTCTCGCTATAACTTCTCAGAGTATAGACCATTCATGCACTCACATATTGGCAGAATCGACATTGAAGAGTTCAAAAAGCCTACTTTCATTTTTTCCATCATACATCTCTATTCTATCATCTGAAGGGAGCTGTAAAGCCTTGAGACTTTCTGAGAGTTTTCACTCTGGAGCCATTTTCCCGTCATCCATTTCTGCAGATTGAAACGTTCCCCCTGTTCCTATGACAATAATTTGCGCTTTTTTTGTACTCGGTTCTTCTTTTTTTAAAGTTGATATAAAATTCTGGCACTGCTTCATTTTCTCTTCTCTTAACTTCTCAAACTGAGTATCCTCACTCGATTCATTTAAATTATTATTTGTTCACATAATTATAAAGTATTTATAAAATTAAGATACATAAATATTTTACATTTTATTATTATATTTTTTGATATATTAAATATGAGAGTTACTACAACCCCTTGCATACGACAAAATCTGGATGTTTTTCCTGTTGTTAAAACCTAAACACCAACTGGTTGTTTCAAAAAAACAACACCTGAGAACACAAAAAAGAAGACTATTTGTCTTCTTTTTTCTTTTTTGTGCCTGATGTATTTTCCCATGCAAGATGAAAGAGGCTTCGAAGAGTCTCTGCCA
>JAMOOA010000207.1 GCA_027066255.1 Candidatus Altimarinota bacterium
GAGACTTGAAATCTATCAAAAATACATAAAAGAACTTCTTGAGAAAGATATGGCTTATCATTGTTTTTGCAGTAGTGAGAGATTGGAGGAACTGAGAGCAGAACAAACAGGTCTGGGTCTTCCTACGAGATATGATGGAAAGTGTCGTCATTTGACGGATGAAGAGATAGAAGAAAAACTCGAAGAAAACAAACCACATACTATTCGTCTCAAGGTTCCAAAAAATGAAAAGATAGCGTTTCGTGATACTATTCGTGGTAAGATAGAAGTCGATAGCAAGGATATAGATGACCAGGTTTTAATTAAGTCAGACGGTTTTCCTACGTATCATTTAGCTGTTGTTGTGGATGACTACCTTATGGGTATTACTGATATTATTAGAGGAGATGAGTGGATACCAAGTACTCCCAAACATATTATACTCTACGATGCATTTGGTTGGGAGAAACCTAGATTCTCACACGTCCCTCCACTAGTTGGAGCTAATAGAAAGAAACTTTCAAAAAGAACTGGAGATGTTTCTGTAGAAAAGTTCTTGCAAGATGGGTATTTTCCAGAGGCACTTTTGAACTATATCTCTCTTCTTGGTTGGAACCCAAAAACAAACGAAGAGATATTTTCCCTAGATGAACTCATAGATTGTTTCAAACTTGAGGATGTTCATAAAGCTGGAGCTGTTTTTGATATAGAGAGACTTGATTGGTTCAATGGAAAGTATATGACTAACTACCCATCAGAAACTCTTTATAACAAACTCATCACATACCTCAAGAGATATGACGGAGTTTTTGTTGAGATGGTAGAATTGTTTCCAAAAGAGTATAATATCAGGGTTCTTGATGAGCTCAAGACGCGTATGAAAAAACTCTCAGATTTTAAAAGACTTACGACATTCTTTTACAATGACACAAAAGCTCTTAACGAGGAGCTCATTATTAATCAGAAGATGAAAATAGAATCATTGGGAGATGTAAAGAAATATCTTGAGTTTGCACTCAGTGTTCTCAAGAATTCAGATATAGACACCTTAGATCCAGAGAATATAAAAAACACATTTATCGATACTATAAAAGGTGCTGAATATAAAAACGGTCAAATACTTTGGCCAACAAGAGTAGCGCTGAGTATGGAGCAGTTTTCTCCAGGAGCTTTGGAACTTATCTACATACTGGGACGTGAAAAGTCAATAGAAAGAATAGAGAAAGTTTTGAATCAAGTTTCATAGTATGTTATTCTAGCGTGCAGATATATTCTTATATAAAAATACATGAACTACTCGACACTCAAATCTATGATAGAATCACTGATTTCTGGATACGCATGTCCTTCTTGTCTTGCGAAAAACATCTCAGAGCAAGATATAGATGTTGTTTGAGCTGCAGGAAATACAGTAAATATAGATATGAAGTGCCCAACATGTCAGAAGCATTATATGGCAAAAATGGAGGTAGTAGGCCTCAACCTCTCAGATGCATCAAAGTTCTCGAACCCTAATATAGGAAAAATAAACGTATCATCAGATGTTATCAAAAGAGCTCTTCAACAGGCAAAGACTCGTAATACAGGAGGGATTCAAGAGATTTCTCTTCAGGAAACTATTAAAGATGACCAGATAGTAAATCTTAGTAAAAACCTTAAAAGTAGAAAATTTAGTGTTGAGGATTTATTTAATCAATAATTACTTATGATTAAAAAGATATTTTGGTTCCTTATGATCGTTGTTGTCCTTTATACAGTTGGGGTTTTTTATAGTCCAGCTATGACTGATGCTATAGCAGAAAAAACAGGTCTTGTTTCATACAATAACTTTATAAGAAGTTTCAAAGGAACGCTTGATGGAGTTGCTACAGATATCCCAACCAAAGACGAACTTATAGAGTGAGGAAAGGCAGCGTATAGTGGTGCTCTTGATGCAAAAGATAAATTCATAGATGGAGTAGGGGAAGCAAAGGACACAATAGACACTGTGAGAAGTACTCTTTCAGGCGCAGAATCAACCTACAAAGATGCAAAAGAGACGTTTGATAAAGCGAAAGATTTCGTAGAAGGAGCTTCCGAGAAGATAGAAAAAGTAAAAGGAGCTCTTGATGATGTACAACAGCTTTCAGAAGGTATTACAAATACAGAGTAAGTGTTAAACAGTTGTTGAGAGTAATGATAACTAAAACATATAAAAAAGACTGAGAGATAACTTTCTCAGTCTTTTTTATATGTAGACGTTTTTTACCCCATCATATTGCTCCCTGCGATGAGTTTATCTGTTTTTCAGAGACTTCCCATATTTCTTCCTTCTAGATCTTCGTTGAGGTAGATAACTTTTGAGTTTCCATCGGAGCCGATATTTCCAAGAGTTTCTATTCTGCTAGAATCCAGGAGAAATTGGAGAACTTTTTCAGCATTGAGACTATCGTCAGTTGCCTTGATCATATCAACAGCTTCCTTGAATCCTTCTGCTATCTTAGTTCTTTGTCCTGCCATACCTTCTCATAGAAGTATTTTTGCTTCTTTTTCTGCTTCAGCTTCTTTTATTTGCATGATTTTCTTTGCTTCAGCTTCATTGAAAGCTGCTTCTTTGAACTTCTCAGTCTCTATAACTTTGTTCATTGCAGTCATAACGGAGGCTTCGAGTTTCACGTCTCTTACTTGGATAGAATCAAGTGTGTATCCAAAACTTATGAGTTTTTTTCTCAGTCTTTCTTCGATAGTATTCCCTAGTTCTTCTCTCTTTGAGAATATTTCTTTATGGGTAAACGTTACTATCATAGCCCTGAGTTGCTCATCTATAGTTGATCTCATCATAGTACGAGCATCATCTATAGAGTATACTGACTTAAAAACATTTCCTTCTGTATTAGATTTTCCATCATCATCTACATAGTAGATAACATTGAGCCCTATGTAAGCAGTTACGTTATCTTTTGTTACTCCCTCTACTTCTACGGGGAAGTTTCTTCTATAGAGGACTTGAGACTTTGTCCATTCAAGAAAT
>JAMOOA010000208.1 GCA_027066255.1 Candidatus Altimarinota bacterium
AGAAAAAGAAGGAAAAACATCCATTATTATTGTTCCTGATATGTGATACGGATATAATTTTCGTTCAGGAGATGATTTTTCTACAAATGGAGAGTCTGTTTTACAAGATACGGCTTCTTATTATACAGATATATCCCTGAGTGATTGAGGTGTTCTTTTTATAGATTATGGAGAACTCCGAAACATGGAGAGACTGAGTCTGGAAGAAAAGTCTCATTTTTTGAAAAACATCTCAACCTTTGCATGTGTAGATGTCGGGAATGGAGATAAAAAAACCTTAAGTATTATAAGAGAATTACAGGAAATATGAGGAGCAACTCAATATATATTTCATTCAACAGGGGTAAATTATGTTGGGAATAAATGGCTGACAAGTATATTTGAACAGCTCAAAACAGAAGATTCTCCTACAACTATGAATGATCTCATGGGAGATGGAAAGCTGATGCCACCAGAATTTATTACAGTCCCTTCTTGAGAGGAAACAACGAATCTAGATGATGCTATTATCAATAAGTATATAGAATTAAAGGACACGCAAAGAGATATAACTTCGGTTTGATTCTGTAAAGATGTAAAACACATGAATCAAGTTGCAAGAAAATTGAGAAAGTTAGGGATAGCATGTGCTACTGTTGACCCTGGAACACACTCGGATATTTCTACGTCTCTAGAAAAACTTCAAAATAAAGAAGTAGATATACTTCTTACCCTCAAAGATATATGAGGAGAGATGAGTATTCCATTCGTTTCTGGAGTGGTATTTTTTACCCCACCGAGCAATAAAGAGCTTTGTAGACAAACACTTGTTGCCCTACAATATCAAGAATGAAAGAAACCATTTATTGTAGAACCTGAATCATGGCCTATAGGGGGAAGTTGTTCTATACAAAACATTATTGCAAGGAATAATAATATAGATCCAGATAAACTCCACATTTGAGAACGTCCTAAAAGAAGAGGACAAGGGGGGAGCTTTCAACAGGAATGAAATAGAGTAATACAGTTTCCTTCAGTTAGGAAACGTTTACAATATACTGGAGAAACCCTTCCAGATACAGATGATAAAAAGATGCAGAAAAGTATTCTTAAGCAAAAATCAGATAATGAATTAATACAGCTTTCAGTTGTGCAACTCAATGAGTCTGAAATAAAAAATAGAGCTGACGTAGAAATACTCACTATTTCAGAACTCAAGAAACAAGTTTCATTGAATGAACCACTCAAGGTCTACCTTGCAAGATATGGAATAGGAAGTATTTCTCATATAAAAGAAGAAAATAGAGAATATATATTTACTTCTCTACTCGGAATTGAATACCTAAAAAAAGAAGGGTATCTCAAAAATTTGAGAAATTATCTCCAGAAATATGGGATTACTGACTATGCAACATGTATGGCTTGCCCATTAAAGAAAATGAGAGGAAAAATACAAGATGATCAAGCCCTCTCATATAGAGAGATGAAAGGGAACTCAGATTTCTACTATGTTCACAATAATCTTCTCTTGCAACCAAATATCTCTGATTTTGATGGAAGAGATAGACAATGACTTGCGAAACTGCTTTTCCGAGAAGATGTAGACTCTCTCAGAGATGAATTAAGAGAAAAACTAAAAAATGAGTGTGATATATCAGACTATACAGGATTACTTAGAGTAAAATACAGGATGCAAAATCCTTCTTTAGCGGCTTTGAAAAGAATACTAAACTCAGAGGAGAGGTATAAAAAAACACTTCTTGACTACGATATACACCCATCTCAGCTTTCTTGAGATGATATGGAAGTGTTAGCAAGAGATATTTTAGGATTTGATATATCAGAAGAGTTTATCAAAGATACCCTCTGAAAGAAAATGAATGCAAGTTTAAAAGAACTTTCTAAATGAATTGTTCTAACGTACTGTTGGGATTATATGATGACTATGACTCAAGCAGATTTTCAAAAAGAAGTACTTTCAAAAAGCTCTTCAGTATTACTTTTCTGTAAGCACTTCGTAGAAGAGGGGATAAAACCCTCAAGAATTACTTCGAAGCAGAAAAGAACATTCCTCAATAAATTCAAAGGTATTCCATGAGATAACAGACTCTTGTCTATACTCCTACCAAGATATAAAGAAATTATAGAAGCATCTATTGAAAAGCATAATCTTGATCTTGATACTATTGAATGAATGCAAGAGGCAATAAAAGTTTCTTTTTCTTTGCGTACTTTTCTTTGAGCAAGGCATAGTATAACAGAAGTAAACTCAGAAGAAGATTTGCATAAAATTCAGGACATGCTCTCTAACTCTATAGTCTACTAATAAGCATTTACATCCATCTCAAAAAAAGTAGTATATTCACATACTACTTTTTTATTATCATAGATGACCAAACAAGAACTGGAAAAGAACCTCGTGCAAGTTCATGAGATATACCAAAACATGCAAACTATCCTCAATGGACTGACAAAATGAATCAAGCAAGATGGAGAAGAAAGAGAAGAGTTAGATAAATTCTTAGATGCAATAAAACTCGAGAAAAACAACGAGACACGTTTTATTGCGAGTCAGAGACTTGGAAACTGGAAGTTTGAACCACTAGACGTATATCTCGAAAGGATATGAAAATCTCAGAAAGAGAGAGATAGGTATTTTGAATCTTCATATACTTATGTGAGGAAATTCGTAGAGAAACTCCAGCAAGGGATGCTTGACGAAATCAATTCAAAGAAACTCCTTCCAAATTTCTATATGACACTTTTGCAAGAAACGCACGAACTCTGAAAACTCTTTTCTGACTTGTTTCTTGTTTGGAACAGGGAACTTCTCTTTTGAGTAAATAGAGAGCTAGAATCGAGGTTTGATAACGATTCAGATATCATTATGAACTATCTTGATACCAATAATCTCTTTGATTTGGGACACAACAATGACAGAGCTGATAGGAGTTATTCTATCTTGAAAGAAAAGGGAGATAGTTATGAGAAACTTGCCTACGTAGATGCTTTTAAAGGAGAGATGCAAGCGATACTTTCGAGATTAGGAGTATTTATAAAGAAACTCAAATCATGAAAGGATGAGGTGTATGAGAAAAAAGAAGCATTTATCGAGTACTACAAATCACTGCAAACAGCACTTGCTGAAACAAATACGGATTCACTTGTTCAAAAATGGTCACAGGTAGATGTTGCCTGGATGCAAATAGATACTCCATTTCAACCAGCACATCCTATCGAGGCTTACGAAGACAAGTACAGAAAGGCTGTTTCTATAGAATTAGATATTCGTATAGTCAATCCAGCCCTTTTCACAAGCACAGTACAAGAGGATGTAGAAAACATGTATGAGTGATTCTTTGAAGAAATAGGAAGAGAAGATGAGTACAAGGAAACTTATGAGTATTCACTTAAGAGTATGAAACAGGTCCAACTCTATCTTGGAGTTCCATATCTTTCCTATGGTTCATTTTTGTGTGGTATGTATTCAGCACAAGTAGTCCCGAATGATACAGAAGTCAGTAATATTTATGGAAAGAAGATATTTGCATTTCCAGAGTTTGTACTCGAAGGGTATAGAAATATGCCATTTATGAAGCTCGATAGTGAAATGATGAGTGAGTCGCTTCTGAGAAAGTTTCGAGTGTTTCTATACGGTGTAGATAGGAGGTTTTACGAAGTCTACGACGTAGAAACGATAGGCCATGAGTTTGGTCATAACCTTTGGTTAACTCCACAGACAGAAGTAGTGATGAATAAAAAAACAGGACTTTTTAAAAATATAGAAGAATTCAAAGCAACAGCCGGAGGAATGGTTGCCTACTTCATGACGGAAGATGAAGAGCTTCGAGAAGATATTGTGGTAACCTGTCTTGTGAGAAATATCAAGATGATGA
>JAMOOA010000209.1 GCA_027066255.1 Candidatus Altimarinota bacterium
TATCCCCTCTATTATTACTTCTCTGGTTACCAATGCTACATGTTCCTCTCTTGGTAACGATAGAAAATCATTCTCTTCTTTATCGAGGAAACCTCTCATAGAATCAATCAAGGGGAGTGTATAACCTTCTATATGCTTGCGAAGTAACTCTTGTTCTTTTTGACAATCAGGGTGATCTTGAAAAACGGACACAGAATCAAAATAAGAAACTACTTTTACGAGTTTCTCTAAAAAATTTTTTAAAAGTAAGAAATCTTTAGGATATAAATTTGCATTGAGTTCTGAAAGAAGTGTTTTAGAATAATTAAAAACAATTTCTCAGAATCCAGAAGGAAGCTCATCTATTAGATTAAAAAAAAGTCTTCGATGAAATTGAGACGTGTTTGAAAAAGCTTTGAAACTCTCCTCAATCAAAGCAATTCAGGCTTCATTTAAATATATAGAGGTTTGCAAAATATCCTCTTTCTGAGAAAACGCTTGTCGTATAAAATCGTACTGTAATTGTGAATCCTCATCTTCATCATGAATAGTTCACAAAAAAATATCTACCAATTTCTTTACAGCATTTTCTATTTCTAATTGCTCTCCCTTAGACCATGATTTTTGAAGATGATTGGAAGCATAGTTCCTCCATGATGCCTCAAGGTTTGACTCAACTTCCTCTTTTATTCATTCTACTCCTTCTTCTATAGAAGATGGGATAGATAAAACTTGATATCCTCTATTTTTTAAAATCTCCGTTACATCAAATGCATCACATAGAATTCAAAATTCCTCTTCATATTCTGCTATTCTTGATTGAATTATAGAAAACTGTACTGGGCTCAAAAACAGGTACTGAGAGAGGAAGCCTTGTATATTTTCATCTGGGATATTTTTATCTCAAATAGTTTCACTCATGTTAATTTATGCGTAAGGTCGTAGTTAATGTATGTATTAAATACATATTTATTTATATGTCAATATATTCTCCTCTTCCTTCCTATTAAACTCCTTCTTTTTGTGTAAAATACATTATATATTAAAAAAACTCTTCTATGCAATATAAAATTCCTGTACAGATAGAAAACGATGACCCAATACTTTTGGGTCTGGGACTAAAGCAACTATCCGTTATTATGGTGGGTTTTGGGATTGCATACATGATATTCACTTCACTTGCTCCAAAAACTGGAGCTGAGATAGCGTTTATCCCATCATGAATCATTGCAATAATCACCGTAATGATAGCTATCTTTAAACAGTATGAGATGACGTTTATTCCCTTTATACTTGCTCTACTCAGACTCAACATGTTCTCAAAAGAAAGAAGTTGGCAAAAAACAGTTGACAGCTTTCAACCGGTTGATATTGGGTATGTTACAAACGAAGAAAAGAAGAAACAAAAAAATATAGATATATGAGCGAAAGTAGATAGTATGAGTGAGTTGCAAGAGAAATTGAAGAAAATATAATTATCTCTCAGGCAAATTGAACTACACTAAAATATATTAACTAAGGACTATCTGTGGCTGTAAAACAACCAAAAAAAACTAACTCCGATTCTGCTACGCAGAGACATCTTCCTTTTTCTCAGATCAGGGAAAATGTTATTATCATGAAAGACTCAAGTGCCCGTAGAATTTACCGTTGTTCCACTATAAATTTCCTGCTCAAAAGCACCGAGGAGCAAGATGCTATTATCATGAGCTTTCAGAGGTTCCTCAATGCTCTTGATTTCCCAGTACAAATAATGGTGCGTTCAACTAAGCTCGATATAGATGGATACCTTAACAAGCTCAAAGAAAAAGCCATAGCCCAAAAAAACAGCCTCCTCCAAAATCAAACTTATGAGTATATAGAGTATCTCAAAAAACTGATAGAAGTAGCTCAGATTATGAAAAAAGAGTTCTATGTAGTTGTTCCTTTTGATGAACAAGAAGATAAAAGCGTGAAGGATACAAGCATAATAGGGGTATTTAAAAACTTTTGGTCCTCGATAAACAATTCTAACGATGTACTGAAGATACGCAGTCAGATACGTAACTTTTCTCAAATGAAAAAATGACTCGCAACTCGTGGAAATACTATAAAAACGAGTCTCGAGAATATATGAATCCGTGCAACTGAACTCAAAAAAAGTGAAGTAGTAAAGTTTCTCACTGATTACTACAACCCGAGCCTCGATAATTATGTAGCTGTCAAATGAGATGCTGACTCATATAATTTAGTTTCCTAAAATTTCTCTCTTATGAAGAATTTTCTTCTTGCTCTTTTTGCAAACCTTCTCGTATTTCAAGCAAGTCTTGCAGCTGACGATAATGTTTTAGGTCTGAGTAACAGTAAAATACGAAATGGTAATATTCATATTGATGATATTCCAAAGATTATAAAAAGTGCTATAGATTTCTTTATGGGAATTGCTGGGACTATTGCGGTAGTATTTGTCATAGTCTGAGCTTACAAGATACTTTTTGGTTCTCTTCAACAGGATAAAACAAAATGAAGGGACACTATTATTGCAGCTCTTGGGTGATTTGCACTAGCTGCACTCAGTTGGCTTATTATACGTTTTATTATCGATAATTTTTCTTAGATTATGGCAGAAACAAATACGCTTTATACTTGGAGTTTCGAAGACAAAAAAGATAGAAGTCCTCTCTGGTATGTTATCGCACTTTCAGTTGTTGTTGGTTTCGCTCTTTGGGGGTTTCTCTCAAAACAATACGGGATGAGTTTTGTAGTACTTCTCGTTGCTGGAGTAGCATTCTTTGTAGAAAACAATTCTGAAGATCATGTAAAAGTAGACATAACAGAGCTCGGTATAAAAGTCGGATGAAAGTTTTATGATTTCTCAAGGATCAATTCTTATACTTTTATATATAGTGGTGAACATGCTATATTTGTAAGGCTCAATCTTTCACAAAGAGGAATAAAAAATATAGACCTCAAACTCAATAATGTTATAACAAGTGAACTCCAGGGTATACTCCCCAGCTTTATAGAAGAAAATGCAAAACAAGATATATCTTTTACTGATAGACTCATTTATCTCCTCAAACTCTAGAAATATGAAACTCCTTTTTTCTATAATCATCAATGGCCTGATTTTATATGCTATCACATATCTTCTAGGCCCCAACCCTGAAAAATCAATAGAGGCAGGAATTATTCTTGGCTGTAATGACTGTAGTTATACATCTTTGGAAGCCCTCAAAACGTATATCATTGGAGGAATTATCCTCTGAGCCATAAATATTACTATTCGTCCTGTTTTGAAGATACTTTCTCTTCCACTCTTCTTCTTATTCTTCTGACTTGTAGCATTTGTAGTAAACGGAGTTATCCTCAAACTCTTCACATATATCATAAACGATATCCTCATAATTCCTGGTGTTGGATATGAGATAAATGGCTGGATAAACTTCTGAATTGCAGTTGCAATTTTCACTATTTTGAATATGGTATATTCGCTTTTATTTTTTAAGAAATAGTAGATGTTACAGACTCTGCAGATTACTGAAGTAATCATATCAATCCTCCTTATAGGAATAATACTCATACAAAATAAAAATGTTACCCTCAACCTTACAAGTATGGGAGGTGGAATGGGAGCAGTAACCAAAAGAGGTCCAGAAAAAGTTCTTCACAATATCAATATCGTCCTTGCTGCACTTTTTATACTCAATTCTCTTGCCTTTTTTATTCTCTATTAAAGATGAGCTCCATAGTTCTAGAACCTTTTAAAAGTATTATATACACGTGGTGTCAATAGGAGAAAATATAAGCTGAAAAATAAAAAAGTATGTACTTTTTATAAGTATACTTTTTTTTGTTGTTATAGGAATACACCTTGTGTACCTATATCTTTACAATGATGCTGAAGAAACTCCTATCCAATGAGGGACTATATCTGAAGCTATTATATGAAAGTTTCCCCATCTCAACCCTCTCCTTCCAAGTACTGACTATAACAAATATATCAACTCTATACTTTATAGATCTCTCCTAAAATATGACATAGAAGAGTGAAAAATACAGTGAGACTTAGCAAGTTGTGATATCAGCAATCTTATATATATAGAGTGTTATCTTGAAAATAACATTAAATGGTCAAATGGAGAGCCTATAACAGTCGATGATATCATCGCAACCCTTAACCTTATAGAAAAGTCTAATGTTAATCCTGGAATATCAGCACTTCTAGAAAACACTACCATAGAAAAATGAAATGGAAAAATTATCTTTAATAATACTAGAAAAGATATCAATTTTCTTAGTATCTTCTTCCAACCTATCCTTCCAAAGGACGTTATTGACAATCTCAGTCAAGATGCCCTTGATGGAAATTTTTCCCCTATTTGAGGTGTGTATTCCGGAAGATATATATTATCAAGCGTCAATCAGGATGAAACGGTGGGAATCACAAAGATGACTCTTCGTAAAAACAATAATTATTTTGGAAATGATTCTTTTCTAGAAACACTCATCATAAAAGTTTTTCGTGATAACTCTCATTTTCTCAAGCATAAAAACTCTGTAAATATATTTAACGACAAAGAACATATTCTTGGTGAATCTATCCCTAGGCTCCAAGACTTCACTTATTCCCTCCCTCAGTTTGTCGGACTTTTTTTCAATAAAGAAAAACTTTCCTCCGATACTCTTAGGAAAATACTTCTATCACAGATAGATAGGGACGCTATAGTAGCAAGTATAGGAGAAGAAGATGCTATCACTGCGCTAAACCCTTTCCTTTCTGAAGTCAGCATGGATCGTCAGTATACTGGGAATATCACAGAGCTCATTCAAAAGAAAGGATATTTCTCAAAAGTAGAACTTCTCAAGAAAACCCTAAATTTAGAGGAACCTCCGACAAAAAAAATATCAGGAGAAGTGGCTATCAAAGAACCTCAAAAG
>JAMOOA010000210.1 GCA_027066255.1 Candidatus Altimarinota bacterium
TTTTTGCACCAAGTATAAAAATATGCTACTATTAAGGTGGTATATTTTTTTTAATTCTGATGACAGAAAGTATAGGTAACAAGTCTTTTGAAGCAATTAACCAAAAATATCTAGGTATTCCTCAAGAATACAAGGAACTTTTTGGTTTTGAAGAGTTTGATAAGTTGTTTCAAAAATTACCTAATGAACAAAAAAAGAGGATTTCTCAAGTATTTCAGTCACAGGTTACCAATACAGATTTCTTGAGGTATGTTGAAAATAATTTCTTCGAATTAGAGGCGATTGATATTTCTGAGATTCAATTCCTAGAAGAAAAATATGATTCTAAGAAAGAGTCAATTATAAAGGAGGTACAGAGAAAGAATAATAGGAACGCAGCTGAAGAGAAGGAGAATGCAGCTGAAGAGAAGGAGAATGCAGCTGAAGAGAAGGAGAATGCAGCTGAAGAGAAGGAGAATGCAGAAGAAATTAAAAAACTCTCAAATCAGATTTTTAAAAACCCTCTTTATGAGAATATTCTCTGAGAGTTTAATGATGAAAATCCAGAGAAATCTTATAAGATTATAGAGAAAAAATATAAACAACTCCAAGAAGCAGCATACAAGCAAGATAAAAAAGAGTGAAATCTGGATGAGCAAGGAAAGCCAAAACCAGGGTCTCACTCGGAGCAATTAAATACGAGGCTTGAGAGGTTATCAGGTCTAGGATCTCTTCCAAACTATGAAAAAGCCGTTTTTGAGTATGTGAGAAAGCCAGATAACTCTCGAACCCTTAATGATGAGAAAAGAGCAAAGCTTGCTATTGATACTTCAACCTACGAAAGAACAAAGATAGATGGAGACACCATCCAGTACGGAGACCAGGTTATTGATTTTGGAGAGAAACCACCAGTAAAATACATACAATCAGAAAATGGAGACTGGAACTTCAAGAGTACAGAGCTGGACTTTAAAAGAGACGTAAAACTCTCTCATGAAAAGGATATCTTAACAACAGAACTCTCTGACATAAATCACAAACTCGAACCATCCAAGAAACAACTAATTCAGTTAGAAACGCAACTCCAGAAACTTCCAAACCTTGATCTTCGCTCTCCAAAAGCAAGAGAACAGTTAGCGGAACACTTTGCTGCAACTATGCCGAGAACGGGTATTGTGGAGATGATAGAGTCAATGGAGAATTTAGAATGATGAGTATTAGAGGGGAGGATAGTTGAACTGAAAAATAAGATAGGAAAACATCTTGAAGCTCGCGCAAATGGTATCCAACAAAATACCCAAAAACTGTCTACTCGTAAGGTAGAAATAGAAAAGAGAATGACACAGATTGACATAAAGGTAGCTTCCCAAGAAGCATTATTCCAACAGAAGGTAGAGATGGCTGACGAAAAAGCGCGTAAACGCATGAAAATAGTGAATGCTCTTTGAGTTGATCAGATTCCTAGATCTGCTATAAAACAGATATTTTCTATGGTAAATGAGTCGAATCCTATAAAAATAGAAGGTAATACTATTACAGGTATAAACCTTGAAACGCTTGATTTTGAGTGAACCTTCAATCCTCCACTTTGAAATGAAGGAATTAACTGACTCAATAGTCAAAGGCTTTTTGCAAAGGTTATTAATAAAATGATTACAGGAAATCTAAACTGACCGATAGAAAACGCAAGTTCAGGGAATTTTGTTTTCAAGATAGGCTGAGAAATAGTCGATAAAGCTCGCTATCAAGTATATCTTCAAAATCAATTAGATCTTGGATTTGAAACGAGATTTAAGACAAATATATTTACTCCTCTTGAAAAAAAGAAAAAAGAAGCATAAAAAGAAGCACCTAAAGGTGCTTCTTTTTTACTTGTATATTTCTCTCCTATGTCATATTTTGAGTACAAGGATATTTTCCTCGTCAGTTTGCTTGACTAAAAGCCTATAGGAGCCTACTCGCACTCTATGAGTTGCTGGTAAGAGGTTCCTAAGAGGTTTGAGGAAACTATTGATATTTTGGGTATGTTTGAGAAAAGAAAGCTTTTTTACAATCCTCTCTCGGTCTCTTGGAGTGATATTATCCAGAGATTTCTTTGCGATATTGGTAAAATGGAAATGATACATAACTTATATCGAAAAATCAGATATCCCACTTTTTTCTGAATCTTGAAGCTCTTTCTCGAGTTTCTTTTGATTTTGTTGTATCTCATACTCCTCGAGATAATCTTCTATCAAATCATCATTATTCTCGAAGTAGGGGAGTATGACCATCTTTGCTTTTCCATTTTTTACGACAGTAATACTTCTCTTTTGCTCCATTTTCCTGGAAAGAGCTCATATATTTTTCTGGATATCAGAAGTAGATACAATAGTGTTCATTGAGTTTTTATATTATATTTTATATATAATAGTATATATTTTTATATATAAAAAATCAAGTTTAACTCTTTCTCTTATAATCCACCTCTAAATCTTCTCCTACAAATGAAAACACGTCGCTGGGAGTCGTTGTTCAACTTTGGGATTCCATGGCTCACCTGATTTCTAAGACTCATTTATCGAGATAGTACTCGAATTGTTTCTCTACATCTTTGAGTGAATATAACTCTGGTTTCCCACTAAGATTTGCAGAGGTGAGCCAGATAGGACCAAATCTCTTGATAAGTTTCTTCTGGATAGGATTATGTGCAACACGAAACGCTATAAAATCATAGATATCATTGTTCTCAAACATTCATTCCTCTTCATCTTCAAACTTGAGATACATCTCGACGTTTCTGGATTGTGTCAGAATCGTAAATGGTTTTTCGTACTCTTTCAAAAAATCTATCTGCTCCAGAGTGAGGTCAGTATTTTCCTCTAACCAGTCAAAACTCTCTACCATAAGAGCCAGAGGGTTATCCATACGTCTCTTTTTTATCTTGTAGATTTTGTGATAATTCTTCTTGTCATCCAGAGCACAGGCTAAACCAAAACAGGTATCTGTCGGGATGATGTAGATGTTTCAAATTTTATTATTCATGGTTTTTATATTAGAAGAAGTAAACTCTTACTATTGTCATTCTGAACTTGATTCAGAATCTTTTACAGATAAATCTATCCAATGAGGATTATTTTTCTCTATTAAATCAATTTTCCATTGTCTTTTCCAATTCTTTAACTTTTTTTCAGACTCTATAGCATCATTTATATTATTAAATTGTTCGAGGAATACGAGTTTACGTATTTTATATTTCCTTGTGAAACTATTATTCTTCCCATTTCTGTGTTCATAGAGCCTTCTTTCAATATTATTAGTTACTCAAATGTAAAGAATCTTACTTATACTAGTTAATATATAAACATAATATTGGTGATTTTTCATATCAATACTTATGAAAGATTCTGAATCAAGTTCAGAATGACAGAGTAAAATTTAAACATTACTAATTAAATCAAGGGATTTTTCTGAGGTTCTCAAACTTTTCTTGGATATTTTGAGTGTGTTTTTGCTATTTTTTCAATGAGAACAATAGTTCTTTTTTGATCTGCGAGTGTATAGTTTTTGATTTTGAGTATCTTTGCTCCGAGTCTACTCAGAGCTTTTTTTGTATTCCTGAGTTCTTCTTTATCATCCAGCTTGTAGGCTGCAAATATTCCTCCAACCTTGAGGAGAGGAATAGTATACTCGAGGAGAGTGGGGAAGTATGCAGTAGCTCTTGAAGTTACAAAATCGTACTTTTCTCTATGTTTAGGATCTTGCCCTATATCCTCAGCTCTTCCTATAACTGTTGAGATATTATCCAGCTTGAGTTGCTGTGCAAATTCTTGTACGCACTTGACTTTTTTTCCTACAGAGTCTATTAACGTCAGCTGTATGTCAGGATTGACGATAGCAAGAGGGATACCTGGAAAACCTCCACCCGTACCGAGATCAGCAACTTTTCATTTGAGATCTACAAATACTCAAAGCATAATACTATCAATAAAGTGTTTTTCAACAATTCACTCCTCATCTCTGATAGCAGAGAGATT